>JACVQI010000237.1 GCA_015661095.1 Gammaproteobacteria bacterium | reverse complement strand
GCAAAATATGTAGCGGGTGAAATCCCAGCTCGCGCCGAACACTGCGATCAGTAAGGGCAGATCGGCAGGGATCTCACCCCAGCCTTCTTTGTTGCAGACCTCCAGCCAGCGTTCCAGGCTGGACTGGGCGGATTGCTGATGCCAGGCCCTGGCCAGTGCTGCGCCGGTTCCGCCTGCGTGTTCCATTATCCTGTTTGCTCTCCCGGCAGTATGCGATCAAAGTATTTCTTGGCAATACTGCGGTGCGTAATCAAGGTGTCCTCGAAATTATTCAACACCTCCACGTCACTGTCGCCGTTAACAGCCAGGGATCGGGCCAGCACCAGACGCTTGTCCCGTTCATCCGGCAGGTCATGCACCTGCCGCTCGTCAACGATTTGTAACCGGTTCTCCAGGCGCCTCAGGAAGATATAACTGGTCAGTACTTCCTGCTCTTCAGTAACACTGATCAGGCCTGTTTCACGCAGGATTGATAATGCCGATAGCGTGCTGTTCGTCTGCAATTGTTTCTGTCTGGCGCCGTTGGCGAGTTGCAGCATCTGGATAAAAAACTCGATATCCCGGATGCCGCCTTCGCCGACCTTGACATTCCAGTGGCCGCGCCGCTTTCTGGCATCGCTCATCTCGCTTTTAATGACGATGAATTTGTTCAGGTCGTCGGTGCTCAGCGAGCGTTTATAGACGAATGGCCGCATGCGCAGCAATAAATCATTGCCCAGGAATTCCGAGCCGGCTATCAGTCGGGCCCGGATCCAGGCAAACCGCTCCCAGGGCACCGAACTCACCGCATAATAATGCTCGGTATCGTCGATGGCCATGCACAATGGGCCGCTCTTGCCCCAGGGGCGCAGTTTGAGATCGACACGGTACAGGAAGCCCTCGGCGGTTTTTTCTTCCAGTGTCTGGGTCAGGATGCGGATGCAATCAAACAGCAGCTTCTGCAAAGACTGGTATTCCTCCAGCGACTTGTCCGGATTTACGCAGACGAAGATGAGATCAATATCAGAGCTGTAATTCAATTCATAGGCGCCCAGCTTGCCCAAGGCCAGGACCGAAAGGCATTGCGTGAAGGTCTGATAATGGTCCGCCGGCAGGGACAGGCGCAGTGTCTGCCGGACGACGTCGATGGCCAGCTTGCTGAGCGCGGCCAGCACTTCACGGTAATCGCAAAGACCCGAGACATCCATCCAGGTGATCTTCAATAATTCCTGGTATTTATACAGGCGCAATTCATCCAGGTTGCGTAACGTGTTCAGCTCCCTCTCATCCGGCCGGGGCGGCGTGCCCAGCAGCGCAATTGCGTCGGGGTGGCGGATCAGAAAATGAAATAAAAAATTGGAGAGGCTGACGATGTTGATCAGATCTCTGCGCAAGGTATCCTGCATGCCTTGCAGACGCTGCTCAACGCCGGCTTCGGCGCATAAGCGCTCCATGCGTATGGCGGCGGCCTGCGGATTTGGCGCAGCCTGGATGTAGTGGTCGAGATTCAGGCTCATAGGTCAGCCGGCTGTCTGCTGCAATCATTAACCGTCAAAAAAATAACCAATCGGTCGATTCCTGTGCACAGGATTTGTCATGCCAGCCCGAAAACCCACTTAACTCCGGGTATAGATTTCATTACCCTGCCGTTTGAATTCGACTGCCTTCTCCTGCATACCGGTCGAGAGCGCGGTTTCCATGTTTTCGATGCCTTTTTGTGCGGCATAATCGCGGACATCCTGCGTGATCTTCATGGAACAGAAGTTCGGGCCGCACATCGAACAGAAATGCGCCACCTTATGGCCTTCCTTGGGCAAGGTCGCATCGTGATAATCCCGTGCCCGCTCCGGGTCCAGGCCCAGATTGAACTGATCCTCCCAGCGAAACTCGAAGCGCGCCTTGGACACGGCATTATCGCGGATCTGCGCGGCCGGATGGCCCTTGGCCAGATCGGCGGCATGAGCCGCGATCTTGTAGGCGATGATGCCCTCTTTCACATCATCCTTGTTCGGCAGGCCCAGGTGTTCCTTGGGTGTGACGTAACAGAGCATGGCCGTGCCGTACCAGCCGATCATGGCGGCGCCGATGGCGGAAGTAATGTGGTCATAACCCGGGGCAATATCCGTTGTCAGCGGACCGAGAGTATAGAATGGGGCTTGGTGACAGACCTTCAATTCCCGGTCCATGTTTTCCTTGATCATGTGCATGGGGACATGCCCCGGCCCTTCGATCATAACCTGGACATCATGCCGCCAGGCGATTTCCGTCAGTTCCCCCAGTGTCTCCAGTTCGGCGAATTGCGCCGCGTCATTGGCGTCGGCGATGGAACCCGGGCGCAAGCCGTCGCCCAGCGAAAAAGAAACATCATAGGTACGCATGATTTCGCAGATCTCTTCAAAATGCGTATACAGGAAGTTTTCCTGGTGGTGCGCCAGACACCATTTCGCCAGGATGGAACCACCGCGTGAAACGATGCCCGTCACGCGGTCGGCGGTCAGGTGGATATAGGACAAACGCACTCCGGCATGGATAGTAAAATAATCCACGCCCTGTTCAGCCTGTTCCACCAGCGTGTCCCGGAAAATCTCCCAGGTCAGTTCCTCGGCTTTACCATGGACCTTCTCCAGCGCCTGGTAAATCGGTACGGTTCCGATAGGTACCGGGGAATTACGGATAATCCACTCCCTGGTTTCATGGATATTTCGACCCGTGGACAGGTCCATGACCGTATCCGCGCCCCAGCGGATGGACCAGGTCATTTTTTCCACTTCCTCCTCGATGGACGAGGTGACGGCGGAATTACCGATATTGGCATTGATCTTCACCAGAAAATTACGGCCTATGATCATCGGTTCGATTTCCGGGTGATTGATATTCGCCGGGATGATAGCCCTTCCGCAGGCCACCTCGGCACGGACGAATTCCGGCGTAATTTCCTCCGGCATGGGCCGGCCGAAATTCATGCCCGGATGACGCCTGGCCAGAACGCTGTCCCGGTATTCCTGTAAACGGAGGTTTTCGCGGAGAGCGATAAATTCCATTTCCGGGGTAATTACACCCTGGCGGGCGTAATGCATTTGGGTCACGTTGCGCCCGACTTTCGCTTTGCGTGGCGCCCGGCTGCACTGAAAGCGAAACTGGGCGAGTTTGGGATCGGTCAGACGTTCCCGGCCATATAGCGAGGTGGGTTGCGGCAGAATCTCGGTATCACCCCGTTCCTCCAGCCACGGTTGCCGGAGCGGGGATAACCCGGCACGAATATCAATGGTTGCCACCACCCGGATATCCGGACGAGTGCCGCTGACGTAGATCTTTTTCGAGTTCGGAAACGGCTGGATTACCCGTTTATCGACGCTGGCCGTGGCATTCTGAAAAGCATCAGCAGCTGCACTCATGGCATAATCCTCCAGAAACATAATAAGAATGAGGTCAGGGGGTATGAGGCGGGACCGGTGCTCACTTTCCTACGCCAGAATGATCTGGATCAGGTTCAAGGGTCACTCTCAGCCCATACCGGGGCGCCCCTAGCCGCACACAATGCTATATAATAACATCTTTAATCAATAAAAACCGGAGAGGTGGTTTTATGAATTTCGAACAGGCACGGGAGAACATGATCAAACAGCAAATCCGACCCTGGGAAGTGGCGGATCAGCGGACTCTCGATCTCCTGGCTGAAATACATCGGGAGGATTTTGTCCCCGAACCATACAAGTATCTGGCGCTGGCCGACATCAACATTCCCCTGCTGCATAACCAGATCACCATGACCCCCAAGGTGGAAGCGCGCCTGTTACAGGACCTGGCGATACAGCCGCACGAAAAAATCCTGGAAATAGGCACTGGTTGTGGTTATCTCACCGCCCTGCTCGCTAATAGTGGAAAGATTGTGCACAGTATCGACATCTATCCTGAATTTAAGGAACATGCCAGTCCGAGATTCAAGCAATATGGTCTCCAGAATATTCATGTACATGTGGGTGATGCCGTGCGTGGCTGGCCGCAGGAAGCGCCATACGATGTGATTGTTGTAACCGGATCCGTTCCGCTGCTGGAATGGTATTTCCAGGAACAATTACAAACCGGTGGCCGTATGTTCGTGATTGTCGGGCAATCGCCGGCGATGGAGGCCCGCTTGATTACCCGAACGGGGCCGGATACCTGGAACGTGACCAGCCTGTTTGAAACGGATTTACCACCCCTGGTTGGCGCACCAAAGCCTGAATCGTTTCGTTTTTAAACGGCAGACAACCATTGCTGTTTCATTCCTGAACAGACTGATGCAAAGTGTTACACCGCTACAATTAAAACAAAGAATCGATGACGGCGCCGTCCCGGAACTCCTGGATGTCAGGGAGCCCTGGGAATTCGCTACCTGTCGTATCGAGGGTTCGATTAATATCCCGATGTCTGCTATCGTTAATGCACATGACAAACTGGACCGTCACACTGAAAAAGTGGTCATATGTCATCACGGTATACGCAGCCAGCAGGTGGTAAAATACCTGGAACGTATCGGCTTCGCAGCGGTCCTTAATCTTGAAGGCGGGATAGATTTATGGGCGGAAACAGTGGCCGCGGATATGCCGCGATATTAACAACATTTAATTTTCGGTCTCTCCTGGATACCGGCAAGTGAGAATTTGTAACGAAATGCTGTGATACACACAATTACCTAGCAAGGACTATTACATGAAACACATTAACCTTAACAAAATAAATATTGGTCTTAACCACATGGTTAAAATTATGATTTGCCTTCTGGTTACGTTGATCATAAAACCGGCTTTCGCGGAAAATTTTCAAGATATCTATCAGCTGGCTGTGGCAAACGATCCCGTATACAAGCAGGCGGT
>JACVQI010000236.1 GCA_015661095.1 Gammaproteobacteria bacterium | reverse complement strand
CCTGGCCGCCGGCACCGCTTCCAGATGTGCCGCCATATCAACATAGTCCTTGATGGCGTGCAGATAGACCCACGGTTGCAGGAATTCATTACGCAGATGGTCCCGGTAGTCCGGCTGGTGCATGTGCCAGCACAGCACGACATCCAGCTTCGGCTCAGAGCCCATAACGGACCTTTTGCCCCAGCATCTCCGGGCAGACCAGGACGATGCCTTCCGGTGTCACGTGGAAGCGCTCTCGATCCGCCTCCAGGTCCTCGCCGATTACCGTGTGTTCCGGCAGCCGGCAATCGCTGTCGATCACGGCATTCGCGATCCGGCAATTGCGGCCGACGACGACGTTCGGCAGCAGCACGGAATCCTTGATCGTCGAATAGGAATGGACCCGCACGTTATTGGACAACAGTGAATGGCTGATCTTGGATCCGGACACTATGCAGCCGGCCGAAATCATCGAGTCCACCGCCATGCCGCGGCGATCGTCGTCGTCGAACACGAATTTCGCGGGCGGCAGTTGCGCCTGGTAGGTGCGGATGGGCCAATCCGGATCGTAGAGATTCAGCGGTGGCGTCACGCCGATCAGTTCCAGATTCGCCTGCCAGTAGGCGTGGACCGTCCCGACATCGCGCCAATAACCATAATCGCTGGATTCCACGTCCAGTTGACAGGTATAGACGCGATGTTCCTGGTATATCGACGGCAGTATATCCTTGCCGAAATCGTGGCTGGAGGTCGGCGATTGCGCGTCCCGCTCCAGCACGCCGATTAGATAATCGATGGAAAACAGATAAATCCCCATCGAACCCAGGGCCAGATCCTTGTGACCTGGCTTGGGCTTGGGTTTTTTCGGCTTTTCCTGGAAGCCGACAATGCGGCCGTCCTCATCCGCTTCGATGACGCCGAAATGGCCGGCTTCCTTGATGGGAACGCTCACGCAACCAACCGTCACATCGGCTTCCTTGCGCAGATGGGCCGCGATCATGACGCCATAGTCCATCTTGTAGACATGATCGCCGGCCAGCACCAGGACGTAAGAGGGCCGGTGATCCTGGATGATATCGAGATTCTGATAAACCGAGTCGGCCGTGCCCAGGTACCAGGACGAGGATTCGAAGCGCTCCTGGGCCGGTAATAATTCCACGAACTCGCCGAACTCATCGCGGAAGAACGACCAGGCCCGCTCCACATGCCGGATCAGCGAATGCGCCCGATACTGAGTCAGGATGGCGATTTTATGGATACCGGAATTAATGCAGTTGGAAAGGGTGAAATCGATGATGCGGTATTTACCGCCAAAGGGCACGGCCGGTTTGCTATGCCGTGCCGTGAGACGATTCAGACGCGTGCCACGGCCGCCGGCCATCACTACTGCCAGGGTATCCCGTATGACTCGATCAACGGAACGGCGTTCGCGTCTTTTCATATTCCCGAAACTTCTGTTTTTATACCCATCCTTGGTTTAGCATCTCCGGCATGGAGTTAGTATGACCTGCGGAACTTTGTTCCTGCTATAAGTATTTAATAAGAATCATTAAAATTTACTGATACAGATCATGTCAACGTTTATAGTTCAAGCTACTGGTCAAGCCTGAGGGTTATCACGGTTAAATGCAAGAAGCTATCCTGTTGATGGACATCGGTGGCACGCATACCCGCGCCCGGCTGGTGCGGGCCCGGGAGGAGATGCTGAGCGCCAACTCTATCCTCGCGGAACACGGTGCTGACATCGCGGACAAACAGACCCTGCTGGCGTTCATCCGGACCCTGTTGACACAATCCGGGTGTGTCGTGACCGCGGCCGTGCTCAGCTTCGCCGGTCCGGTCAAGACGGCCGCCGTAACCATGACCAACTGGCCACGACAGGACGCCATCAATATCGCTGAACTGGTGGCGCTGGGTTTGCCGGCGACGCAAACGGACATTATCAATGACATGGAAGCAGCCGCCCTGTGCCTGATCGCATATAAAACCGGAAGGGTACAGCTGGAAGTCCACGAACTCTATACGCCCGCCGGTGGCTGCCAGCAACATTTTAATAATGCGATACTGATTATACCCGGCACTGGTGTGGGCGTGGCCGGGATCGTCATGGCAAATGGTGCCGCGCCGGCGCATGTCTCCTGCGAGTTGCAACACACGGCCGCCGCCGGTTTCGACGATGCTTATGCCGACCTGCTGGCGCGATTAAGACATCAACTGCATAAAGACCACTTGTCCTGGGAAGACCTGGTATCCGGTCAGGGTCTGGAAAATATTTATCAAGCCCTGCTGTACCCGAACTCCGGTGATCAAACACACCTTACGGCGGCGGCGATAGCCAGCCGCGCCGTAGCCGGCACCGATAAAACCTGCCGCGAGGCACTGGCCTGTTATTATCATGCGGCCGGCGCGCTGACGCAGGTCGTGGCGCTGGCGTTTCAGCCGTTCGCCGGGATCTATCTGGGCGGGGAAACGACCACCAAAAATATGGCCTTCATCCGGCACAGTTCGTTCGTCGCCAAACTTCAGGACAATAACCAGCGCCGGGACCTGTTACAATCATTTCCGGTATATCTGTTGCCGGCCTACCTGAATCTGACCGGCGCGCAGTATCTGGCCTGCCGCAATTATCAATAATCCATCAGAAAATTGTTTCTACTACCTGACAAATGACCAAAGCGATACGCCAGCACGATGATATCGAACGCCTGCAAGCGACCCGGCACCATGACCCCGGGACGATACTGGGCAAACACACGCTGGGCGGCAGGGTCATAGTCCGTTCCCTGTTGCCGCACGCGCGGGAAGCCAGTATCACCGAGCCGCGGGCGTCGCTGACCCGGATACCCGGCACAGATATTTTTGAATACCAGGACCGCCAGCACAGCGTGCCGGATCATTATTGCATCACCTGGCGCGACCACCAGGGACAGGAACATCAGCATTACGAACCTTATTGTTTCCCGCCCCAGATCACGGACTTCGATCTGCATTTATTCAATGAAGGCCGGCATCAACACTGCTATGAATTTCTGGGGGCGCAGCCCCGGACCGTAGCCGGCGTGACTGGCGTCCTGTTCGCGACCTGGGCGCCGAATGCGGAACGGGTCAGCGTCGTCGGTGACTTCAATCACTGGGATGGCCGCTGCCATCCCATGCGCGTGCGCGGCTCCAGCGGCATCTGGGAATTGTTCATACCGGGGCTGAGCGCCGGCATGAATTACAAATTTGAAATCCGCGCCAGGGACAGCGGTAACATTTTGGTCAAGGCGGATCCCTATGGCCGCCGTTTCGAATTACGGCCGGCCACGGCCAGCATCATTACTGCCGCCAGTGACTATAAATGGCAGGACACGGACTGGCTCAGCGCCAGGGCGCAACGC
>JACVQI010000055.1 GCA_015661095.1 Gammaproteobacteria bacterium | reverse complement strand
GGATGAATCGACTAAATTCCGGATCTTCGCCGCGCAGCAGATCGTTCAGCGCATTCCGGAAATCGCCGCGCTGACACCACTCCCGCATATAATCCTCCCACGAACTCCAGCGGCGTTGCTGGCTTTTTGACATCTTGTTGTTGTAAAGAAGCAGGTAGGCACGTTCGAACAATGACACCAGTAGACTGAAAATAACCACCATACGCTCCCGTTGTTCTTCGCTAAGATGCGTGGAGGCTTGTGTTGAAAATAACCGCAGATCCGAATTGTCCAGAACAATTTTCAGAAAGTCCTGATAGTTGTCCGATAACAATTGATAAACTTCCTGTTCGTCATTTTCGCGTTCCACGCTTTTTTCATAAATAAAGACAATTATCGCCATGGGCAGACCGACGGCCGTCACTACATAATTGATGAATTCCCAGGTTTCTATCGTCATCATGCCAGGATGAGGTTTAGTTAAAACAGTTGTGTTAACTCATAGTATCCTACAACAGGCATGCAAATTCGAGTATGCATGAATAGCGCTTAACAATGTCTTATAAGTTATAATTCCTTTACTGACTTTCCGGATATACCTATTAGCCATGCAATCTGCTCCGTCAATATTTTCCTACCGCCCGTACTGGGCCAAGCGATATGGTATTGCAACTGAGTTGCCTGTTTCCCGGGCGGAGATGGAGGTGCTGGGCTGGGACTCCTGCGATATCATACTGATCAGCGGCGATGCTTATGTGGATCATCCCAGTTTCGGTATGGCTGTGATCGGACGGGTGCTGGAAGCGCAGGGTTTCAGAGTAGGTATCATCCCGCAGCCCGACTGGACCAGTGTGGATGATTTTCAGAGGCTGGGCAAACCCAATCTGTTTTATGGCATAACGGCCGGGAACATGGATTCCATGGTCAATCGTTATACCTCGGATCGGAAAATCCGTAGTGACGATGCTTATACGCCCGATGGGGCGGCCGGCCAGCGGCCAGATTATGCAGTGGTAGTTTATGCCCAACGTTGTCGCGAGGCTTATAAGCAGGTCCCGATTATTATCGGCGGCATCGAGGCCAGCCTGCGCCGTATTGCCCATTATGATTACTGGTCCGAGAAGGTAAAGCGCTCGGTATTGCTCGATGCCAAGGCCGATTTGCTGGTGTATGGTAATGCGGAGCGGCAGGTGGTCGAGGTCGCTCATCGCCTGGCGGCGGGAGAACCCGTTCACAACCTGACCGAGATCCGGGGCACAGCCTGCCTGACGAAAATAATTCCCGCGGGATGGTCTGAGATTGATGCCTCTATCATTGATAAACAGGGACAGTTAGTTAAAAAATCTGAGCACGATAGCGGAGAACAAACTGCATCCGGCATATCTGAATCCACCAGAACTTTGATTCGTTTGCCGGCCTATGATCAGGTACGCGAAGATCCGGTGCTGTATGCGCATGCATCGAGAGTATTGCATCAGGAAACCAACCCGGGTAATGCCCGCGTCCTGGTACAGAGGCATGGTGATTGGGAGTTATGGATTAATCCGCCGCCGATACCATTGACGACCAAGGAACTCGATCGCGTGTATGAGTTGCCGTACCGGCGCATGCCGCACAGTATGTATGGAAGCAGGAAAATCCCCGCCTATGAGATGATCCGTTTCTCCGTGAATATCATGCGGGGTTGCTTCGGGGGCTGCACGTTTTGTTCGATTACCGAGCACGAAGGCCGCATTATCCAGAGCCGGTCGGAGGATTCCATTATCAGGGAAATCCAGACCATCAGAGACAGTGTGCCGGGATTCACCGGCGTGATTTCCGATCTGGGCGGGCCGACTGCGAACATGTACCGGATCGCCTGCAAGGACAAAGCGGTTGAGGCAGTCTGCCGGAGGCCTTCTTGCGTTTATCCTTCCATCTGTTCCAATCTGAATACCAATCACGACCCACTGATCAAGTTATACCGGCTGGCGCGTACCTTGCCCGGCATCAAGAAAATACTGGTTGCTTCCGGGGTACGCTATGACCTGGCCATGCAGTCACCCGAATACGTCAAGGAACTGGTCAGCCACCATGTCGGCGGGTATTTAAAAATCGCGCCGGAACATACCGAAACCGGGCCTTTGAGCAAGATGATGAAGCCAGGTATGGGGGCGTATCATCGCTTCAAGGAATTATTTGAAAAATATTCACAGGCAGCAGGCAAGGAACAATACCTAATTCCTTATTTTATCGCCGCCCATCCGGGAACAACAGATGAAGACATGCTGAATCTGGCACTCTGGCTGAAACACAATGACTTTCGCGCGGACCAGGTGCAAACCTTCCTGCCGGCACCGATGGCAACGGCGACCGCAATGTATCACTCGGGAAAAAATCCATTACGCAAAGTTAGCTATAAAAGTGAAGAGGTTTTTATTCCGAGGGGACTCCGGATCCGTCGGCTCCACAAGGCGTTCCTGCGTTATCACGATGCGGAAAACTGGCCATTATTGCGCAAGGCGTTGAAGCGTATGGGACGGGCGGATTTGATTGGTAATGGCAAGAAACATCTGATCCCTGCCTGGCAACCTGCGGGTACCGGTCAGAAGGACCAGGAGAACCGCACCGGGAGCCGAGCCAGGAAGGGTAAGACCTTTCGCACCCAGCATACCCATGGGGTCATGAACAGGCGTTAAAACAGATAGGTAGCCAGCAGAAAGCCTATCATGATGGTCATGAAAGTCGCGAACAACACCAGTTCAAGACGCTTTTCGATAAATTCGCGAATGGGTTCGCCATAGATATAAAGCAGGATTGCCCAGAGTGTAAAGCGCGCACCGCGTGTGATGATCGACAGCAGCACAAACATGGAAAAATTATAAGCCGCGAAACCAGACAAAATCGTGACGACTTTGTAGGGGATCGGGCTGACGCCCTTGACCAGAATCACCCATGCCCCCCATTCGGCATAAAAGATCCTGAATTCATTGACCTTATCGCCATATCCATAGAGTGAAATCAGCCATTTGCCGGCTGAATCATACAAAAAGGCGCCGATGGCATAACCGAGCATACCGCCCAATACCGAGGCGAGCGTGCACCATGCGGCCAGGCGGAAGGCGTGTTTACGATCCGCCAGTATCATGGGTACCAGCATCACATCGGGGATGATTGGAAAAAAGGAACTCTCGGCGAAGGACACGATGAAGAGTGTGGTCCAGGCATGGCGTCCAGCCGCATTGGCCATCATCCAATCGTAGAGGGTCTGCATCAGACCGCGGCGTTTCGGAGCCGGCGGTAAGGTCTCAGGGCTTGAGTTTTGACAGTTCATACGCGGTGGATTGAATTTATATTAGGTAAAACGGACGTTTACTGCTGGTTGTGAGCAACATAAATCTTTTTTTCCGTGACTATCTTGTCCACAGGAACGTCTGTTTCATCAACGGGTATCACCTCCAGGACCTGACAATCGTAACCAATCGCGATTTTATGGTCGACCTGGTTTTTGGAAAACCAGGTGTCGTAGTATCCGCGACCGTAACCTAGGCGCTGACCCGTTGGACTGAAGCCCAGACCCGGTGTCAGGCAGATATCAATTTTCCCGGGATATGGTTCAGATGAGCGCGGCACCTGGATCCCGAAACTATCTGTTTCGAGATCTTGCCAGCTTTGCAGAAGAATGGCGGCCATATTTCCATCTGGCAGTGTCTTCGGGACGACAATTATTTTGTTTTGCCGTTGCAATTCCTGGATCAGGTGACGGGTGTCCACCTCGTCAGCAAAGGCAATAAAACAGAAGATACAATGGGCATGCATCACTTCCGGCATGGCTAGAATTTTTGCTTTAATTGCAGCATCGAAGAAATGACGCTGAGCAGCAGGTATCTCCTGCCGCTTCTGTTTCAGTTCTGCCCTTAATTGTCGTTTCGATTGGATCCTCATGCCCTATTATTTATTAGATTAAAATACTATATTAATCATATATTAAAGAAATAGTATTAAAGTATAATCTATATTTTTGCCAGCACTATACTTCGGTGTAATTCTATACCTGGCTGGTACTCATCTGGCCCGATAGCGAGTCTGCTGCTCAATCAAACCACGAGGTTCTCTAGGATTATTTCTTAATATGGATCAATGCTTTCTTTTTACCATATTTACCGTACAATAACGCACTTTTTTCGGGACTGATATTTCCCGCATCTCATTAACGCTGAAAATACTTCAGCGCAGCTTTTTAGAGGGTAAGTAATTAAATGGTAACAATCAGATTAACGCGTGCGGGGGCCAAAAAGAGGCCTTTCTATCATATTATCGTCACGGATTCCCGCAACAAGCGGGACGGACGCTATATCGAACGCTTAGGTTTTTATAACCCGATCGCCACTGCTCAGGAAGTTGAATTGGAACTTAACCGGGATCGGGTCGGTTATTGGTTGTCCAAGGGCGCCAAAGCCTCGGATCGAGTGGCAAAGTTAATTAAGATGGATCAGGAAAAGACTGCGGAAAAATCGGCAGCCTGATACTACTCCGCCAGGATGCAGGGGTAACAATTATACAATCGTGGCACCGGATAATGCTCTAAGCCGTCGAGTAATTATAGGGAAAATCAATGGGTTATATGGAGTGCATGGCGGCCTCAAGGTATATTCTTATACGCAGCCACGGGAGCAGATACTTTCATATCAACCCTGGTTGCTAATGCTTAATGATACCTGGGTCAGTAGGCACATTAGCTCGCGTCATGGCAAGGGCAAGGGATTGGTGGTGTTTCTGGAGGAGATCACGGACGCCGAGCAAGCTCGAAGCCTGCTTGGTGGTGATATCGCCGTAAACAGGGAACAGTTACCGTCCTTGCCTGACGGTGAATTTTACTGGTGCGACCTCATCCACCTCGAGTTGATCGATACCCAGGGTAATTTGCTGGGCAAGATAATAGACATGCAGGAAACCGGCGCGAATGATGTGATGGTTGTCCTCCAGGGTGAGCGGAAATTCCTGGTGCCCTGGGTCATGGATAAGGTGGTAAGCCAGGTTGACCTGGAGGCAGGACGAGTTTATGTGGATTGGACTCCCGAGTACCAGTAAATGTTGCGGATTGGTGTCGTCAGTTTGTTTCCGGAAATGTTCGCTGCCGTCACTGCCTATGGTATCACCGGGCGCGCGGTAACAAGGGGCATACTGGAAGTTAAAATCTTCAATCCCCGCGATTATACCCATGATGTCCACCACACCGTCGATGATCGGCCGTATGGTGGTGGCCCGGGGATGGTCATGTTATACGAACCGGTGGTTGCGGCGCTCAGACAGGCCCGCCAGCAATTACCCGGGGCCAGGGTGATCAACCTGACACCACAGGGGAGAAGATTGGCTCAGGAAGACATCAGGAGTTTGTCGGCACGGGATAGCGTGATTTTGCTGGCGGGACGCTACGAAGGGATTGATGAGCGGGTTATCATGACCGATGTCGATGAGGAATATTCCATCGGGGATTATGTGCTCAGTGGCGGGGAACTGCCGGCCATGGTCATCATCGATGCGGTCAGCAGGAATTTGCCCGGTGTCCTGGGGCATGACGATTCCGCGGCCCAGGATTCGTTTTTTAATGGTTTATTGGATGCCCCGCATTTCACCAGACCGGAGGAAGCTGGCGGTGTCAAGGTACCGGAAATATTGCTGAGCGGTGATCATGCACGGATTCGACGCTGGCGGCTGAAACAGGCGCTAGGCCGGACCTGGTTACGGCGGCCAGATTTACTGAACCGATTGCAATTGGACGCGGAGCAGCGCAGTCTGTTGGATGAATTTATACGAGAGCAGAATTAACTCCGGACCAGTGGTGATCCGGAAATGAATGATAAAACTGTAGTTTTGGAGTCAAACCTATGTCAAAAATAATTGAACAACTAGAAGCTGAGCAAATGACACAAACGATACCCGATTTCAGACCGGGTGATACCGTCGTAGTCAAGCTAAAGGTCGTAGAAGGCCAACGCGAGCGTCTGCAATCCTATGAAGGGGTGGTCATTGCCAAGAAGAGCCGGGGTTTGAATTCGTCTTTTACCGTGCGCAAGATCTCCTATGGTGAAGGCGTGGAAAGGGTATTTCAAACTTTTAGTCCCACCATCGCCTCGATTGAGTTAAAACGGCGTGGAGATGTACGGCGCGCCAAGTTGTACTATATGCGCGGGCGCAAGGGTAAGGCTGCCCGGATCAGGGAGAAGATCAAGACTGCGGAAACCGGATAGTAATTCCGGGTGTAGGTATGCGTTACGCATAGCCTATGCGTAAACAAGCCAACGGCAGTAATCAGACATACGACGCTATCTACCGCTCGCCGGTAGCCCCCCTGGGCATCACTATGCAAGGCTACAGGCTGGCCGCGATGGATTGGTTGCTGGAAGCCGTTCCAGCGCCCCTCACTCCCTCTAAAGCCGTCACTCAAGTAGTTCGGAGTCTCGATCAGTATTTTGCCGATTCCCGATCCACATCTACCATTACTTTTAACCTGATTGGCACGGCGTTTCAGCAACGGGTCTGGCAAGCATTGCAAACCATTCCATCCGGTGAGGTTATGACCTATGGACAACTGGCCAGACGGTTAAAAACCTGCGCTCAGGCCATCGGCCAGGCTTGCCGGACCAACCCGATAGCAGTGCTGATCCCCTGCCACAGGGTCATAGCGGCGCAGGGCCTGGGCGGTTATATGGGCGAGCAACGTCAAACGCGGATCAAAAAATGGTTATTGCGGCATGAAGGGGTTACGTGGTTATAGACCAGGAGCTGCTCTCCCAGTCGAAGTCCAGTGTCGATAATTTTCTGGATGTGTTGTGGATGGAGCGGGGTCTGAGCGAAAATACCATGCATGCCTATCGCAGTGATTTGTATTTTTTCTCCGCCTGGCTGGCGACGCGGGGACGGCAGCTAAAATTAACTACCGCAGGTGATATCCTGGCATATCTGGCCGATCAAAACGCTAGGTCAGTGCGCACCACCGCCAGGCGCTTGTCCAGCTTGAAGCGGCTGTATCAATATCTGGTGCGGGAGAACATCATCGTTGAGGACCCGACTGCCCATATCGAATCTCCACGACTGGGCAGACCCCTGCCAAAATCGTTGACGGAAACGGAGGTGGAACAGCTGCTGCAAGCACCGGACAGTAATACTGACGCTGGTATGCGCGATAGGACCATGCTGGAAGTGCTGTATGCCACCGGCTTGCGGGTCTCGGAACTGATTAGTCTCAGGCTGGACCAGATTAATTTGCGTCAGGGCGTGGTCCGTATCAGCGGCAAAGGCGGCAAGGAACGGCTGGTGCCCCTCGGCGAAGTGGCGGTGGACTGGCTGGAAAAATATTTAAGTGTTGCCCGCCCGACATTCTTCAAAAACGCCCCTGATGCCACGCTTTTTCCTTCCAATCGTGGCCGGTCCATGACGCGACAGACATTCTGGCATGCCATTAAACGCTATGCCATCAAAGCCGGTATCAGTAAGTCATTATCGCCCCATGTATTAAGGCACGCCTTTGCCACGCATTTATTGAACCATGGCGCTGACTTAAGGGTGGTGCAGATGTTACTGGGACATAGCAACATCTCGACCACACAGATCTATACACACGTTGCCAGAGAGCGGCTGAAAAATATCCACGCGCAACATCATCCGCGCGGATAATTTATCCGGTCAGGTAAACTCTGTTCAATTCAGAGATGAATTATTCAGAGCTTCCAGCTGGTTGCGCCGGCACCGGCGGTGGCGGCAATATCGTGACGGTTTGTACCACGATTTTCCCGTCGCGAATGATAAAGGTGTCGGAGCCATTTACCACATTCGGCTGGCCGGCGTTAATGGTCCAGACGATATAACCGACATCACCTTCATATATTTTTCGGGTTGGCGTGATAATGGAAGAGGGGTCCTGAGTCATTAGTTGTTGAAACGAGGCGAGGATGGCCTGCTTGCCTTTATGTACTGCCCCATCCGGGGCAATAAGGATGGCGTCGTCGGCATAGTCGGTCATAATTTCGTCGATATTGCGGCTGTTACCAGAGGCCATGTGGTGTTCCACGATGCGTTCGGCGGGTGATTGCTGAGTTTGGCCGTTGGCTGTTACGGCGGCAAGCAGAGCGGGGATAATAAACAAGTTCCGGTAGTTCATAGGCTTATCTCCTTTACAGGATTGTTATTCAGGTTTTTTGCGTGCGAAAATTATAACTGTTGGTAACTAATACTGATATCCAAATTTACCTGTTCCTACCTTTTACGGGCGGCACTACGGAGAAGATTTCTTCCAGAGTCGTCAGCCCTTCAGCAATTTTTTGCGCACCGCTGATGCGCAGGGGCCGCATTCCCTGTTTTACCGCCGCCGCATAATAGTCGGTCAGATCCCGGCTGGTGTTAATCAGGTGCTGAAATTCATTGTCGATAAACAAGGCTTCGTAGATGCCGGATCGGCCGTAATAACCGGTATGTCGGCATTCTTCGCAACCCACTGCTTTGTAGATGGATTTAGGCAGCCTCGTCTTGGATGGTGCCACCAAATCATTCCAGGCCTTTTTATCCAGTTCCACTGGTTGTTTGCAATGCGGGCAGAGGGTGCGGATCAGGCGTTGCGCCAGTACTCCGAGCAGCGAGGCGCCGATGAGATAGGGCTGGGCGCCGATATCGAGTAACCGGGTGATGCTGGAAGACGCATCGTTGGTATGCAGACTGGACAGTACCAGGTGTCCGGTCAGTGCCGCCTGAATCGCCACCTCCGCGGTTTCGCTGTCGCGGATCTCGCCGACCATGATGATATCCGGATCCTGACGTAACAAGGTACGAACCCCAGCGGCGAAGGTGACGTCGATCACCGGCTGTACCTGCATCTGGTTGAATTGTGGCTCCACCAGTTCGATCGGGTCTTCGATGGTGCAGATATTCAGTTCCGGCCGGGCCAGTTGTTTCAGGGCGGAGTAGAGTGTGGTGGTCTTGCCGGAACCGGTCGGTCCGGTTACCAGGATAATGCCGTGTGGATGATCAACCATGCGCTGCCAGCACTCCTGATCGTGCTTGGTGAAGCCCAGCTCCTTGAAGCTTTTCATCAGCATCTCTGGATCAAATATGCGTAGTACCAGCTTTTCCCCGAACGTGGTGGGCATGGTAGACAGCCGCATTTCCACTTCATTGCCGGAAGGCGTTTTGGTCTTCACCCGTCCATCCTGGGGCCGACGCCGGTCCGTGACGTCCATACGCCCCAGTGATTTGAGCCGGCTGGTAATCGCGCCCATAAGGGCGGTGGGAAATTCGTGCACGTAATGCAAAACACCGTCAATCCGGAACCGGACCTTGCCTTTGTCCCGGCGTGGTTCCAGGTGGATATCACTGGCGCGCTGTTCAAAGGCGAATTGCAGCAACCAATCGACCAGACTGACGACATGGCGGTCGTTGGCGTCTGGTTCGCCTACTTTGCCGACCTCAACGAGCTGTTCAAAGTTCTGGATATTGCTGAGTGCCTTTTGTGAATCATCTGAAATGGCGCCGAGGATGGAGCGGCTGATACCGTAAAATTCGACCAGATAGCGCTCCAAATCCCTGGGATTGACGAGGACCCGCTTGATTTGTTTATTGCTGATCCGGGCCAGTTCTGACTCCCAGGCGTCGAGGAAGGGTTCGCAGGTAGCTATGGTCAGTTCATTTTCATTTACGGCTACCGGCAGGATATGCAGTTTGCTGGCATAAGCCTGGGAGACGATACTGGTAATCTTGTTGACATCGATCTTGAGTGGATCGATGCGTAAGTAGTTCTGGCCGCTTTTATTGGCCAGCCAGCGGGTCAATCGTTCCAGCGTCAGGGGATAAGCCGGTTTGGTGATGCTATGCCAACCCTGGTCGGCGATGATTAACAGGGGATGCGTGCTTGCTTCCGACTCCTTGGACAGGCTGGCGCGGAGTTGAGCGACCTGCTGCAGACTGATAATCCGGTCCTGTTGCAATTGCTCAAGGGCGTAATCCAGGCTCAGTTTCCCGGTGGTTTTGGCTTTAGTGGCCGGATTCATACCAATTTTGACTGGAAAACCAAGCGCTTAAATACCGGAGTGAAAGTCATGTTTCTAGGTATAAATGAACACATATGCATATAATATGTCTGATATTGTTGTTCTGAAACTGAAAATTGAGGTTGCTGGGGATTCCGTTCCGATATTTTCTCCAATATAGGTAATTGATTAATGCTTAATAAGCGATTTTTTACATATTTACTATT
>JACVQI010000054.1 GCA_015661095.1 Gammaproteobacteria bacterium | reverse complement strand
ATACCGCCGCCGCGTGTCTCGAAGGTCGCCCGGATCCTGGCGCCATCCAGCCCCTCGAAGTGGGGGTTTTGTCCAGAGGTGCGGTTTCTGTAAGGGAGTGTATGGAACATATTCGCGACCGGCACCACGCCGCTGGTGCCATGCGCGATCAATTCGTGGCGGTGGCCGCCGAGATAATCCTTGCTGACGGATTTGACGATATAGGAAAAACCTTTGGCATCGACCGGTTTGCGTGTCGGGGATTTGCCGGCATCAACCAGCACCCACTTCAGGCATTTCGATCCCATTACCGCGCCGACACCGCCGCGCGCGGCATGACGGGCCGGACGCCGATCCCTGGATTTGTCGGTGCAGGCAACCGAGGCGCCCTTCAACATCATCTCCCCTGCCGGGCCTATCGAAATGGCGGAGGCGGTTTTGCCATATTTGGACAACAGCTTGGCGCAGGCCGCGTAATTCCACATGCCTTTATATTCATCCGCGTGTACCAGCTTGACGCCGTCAGTGGTGACCTCAAGTCCCCAGCGCGCTTTTTTATCAGCCGGCTGGCCGGTAACGATAATCACCCGATAACCGAGTTTCATCAGGTCCTGGCCAGGCTCGCCACCGACATTGGCTTCTTTGATGCCTCGGGTCAGGGGACTTTTACAGCCGACCGACAAGCGGCCCGAGGTCGGGGCGTTGCTGCCGGCCAGAAAACCGGGCGCCAGCACCAGGATATTATCCGGTCCTAGCGGATCGCATTTCGGATCACACTCGCTTAACAGAATTCTTGCTGACAAACCACGTCCGCCGAGCAGCTGCCATGCGGCTGGAAATTCCTCGATAGCGACGCGCTGTTGCGTCATGTCTACACGGATTAATTTATCTGCTGTTGCGGACATAATCATCACTCTCTTCGTTATGCTGGTGTTAATCTGATTAACAACTGGAAACATCTCGCTTGTGTCATCCATGAAGCAATCAGAGACGCATTAAGCATACCGTGTAATAACCCTTATTTCCATCAAATCAACATACCATTCCGTTATGCGGTAATTGGCCCTGCAAGCGGCTGGAGAAGCGAATATAATTACAAGACGTATGGGTAATTTCATAAGCAGTGCATTCCGGGTGAGCCCGGCAGCACGCATAAATGCTGAATCAGAATAAAATAAGTAACATCCCATGCACTACTAATGCAGTCATGAATAATACCCCGGTAATGCAGAAACAATCGGCCCTGGCGCTGGCTGCACTGGGAATTGTCTTTGGCGATATCGGCACCAGTCCGTTATATGCGGTTCGCCAATGTTTTTTTGGCGTCTTCTCCATAACCCCGGTCCCGGCCAATATTTTCGGCGTCATGTCGCTCATCTTCTGGTCGCTCATCCTGATTGTAACCATCAAGTACGCCATCTTCATGCTGCGCGCGGATAATCACGGCGAAGGCGGCATCCTGGCGCTGATGACCCTGCTGATCAAGCACAAAAACATCCCCGCCGGCGCACCGGGATATCTGTTAACGCTGGGGCTGGTCGGCGCGGCATTTCTATACGCGGACGCCATGATTACGCCAGCCATCACGGTGCTCAGCGCGGTGGAAGGATTGAATGTATTCAGCAGCCGTTTTGCCTCGTATGTCGTTCCATCAGCCGTCATGATATTAATCCTGCTGTTCTGGTGTCAGCACTTCGGCACCGGCAGAATCGGGGTAATATTCGGGCCAGTCATGCTGGTCTGGTTCAGCGTCATCGCGATACTGGGCGCCTTATCCGTTGTGCAAACTCCGGAAATACTGCTGGCCGTCAATCCCATGCATGCCATCCGTTTTTTTTCCATGGAGGGATTCAAGGCGTTTGCCATACTCGGTATCGTGTTTCTGGTCATTACCGGAGCCGAGGCGTTGTACGCCGATCTTGGTCACTTCGGCCGCAACCCAATCCGGCTGGCCTGGTTCGTTGTGATATTACCGTCTTTATTAATCAATTATTTCGGCCAGTCCGCGTTACTGCTGCGCTCACCGGCAACGGCGGACAACCTGTTTTATCAATTAGCGCCCACCTGGGCGGTCATACCCCTGATCGCCATCGCCACCCTGGCGGCCGTCATCGCCTCCCAGGCCGTCATAGCCGGGGCATTTTCCAGCACCAGCCAGGCCATCCATCTGGGCCTGCTGCCACGTATGAATGTGCGGCAAATGTCTGCGCAGCTATACGGCCAGATTTTCATTCCGGTGATCAATAATCTGTTCCTCATCATGACCGTGCTGCTGGTAATAATTTTCCAGTCCTCCGGCGCCCTGGCCGGCGCCTACGGCATCGCGGTGGCCTCCACCATGGTGATTACCACTTTCCTGTTTTATTTCATCCTCAGGGATTACTGGCACTGGCATCCCGTTACCGCGGGGTTGTTCGTAATCGTGTTTTTATGCATAGATGGAATAAATTGGGGTTCAACCTTGTTGCGGATTAGCGCAGGCGGCTGGATACCGCTGGCTGTTGCATTCATCGTCGCCAGTATCATGCTGATCTGGCACCGGGGCCGGCGGCAACTGGAACTTTCCATCGATAACTTCACCATGAATATCGATGTCTTTCTCGAATCGCTGCGAATTAATCCGCCCATCCGGGTGCCTGGTACCGGCGTGTTTCTCACCGCCAGAGAGGATATGGTGCCCCGTGCCCTGCTGCATAACCTGAAGCACAACAAGGTCATGCACGAGTACGTGCTGATCGTGACCGCCGCTTCCCACCGCGTCCCCTACGTCCATAAATATGATGACCTGCCGATCATCGAACTCAGGCATAATATCTATCAAATCACGCTGCACTTCGGCTTCCTCGAAAAACGGGACATCCCGGCGGCCTTGAACCGGGCGTTTGCCGACCACCCCGATATCAATCCGGATAGCGCCAGTTATTTTCTGACCAGAGAGGATTTGATGTTATCCGGTTCATCCTCATGGAAGGCGCCCAGATGGGTGAAACTGTTTTTTATCTTCCTGTGGAAAATCGCCAGCGATCCCGCCAAATATTTTAACCTGCCTACCGGCCAGGTGGTGGAAATCGGCGCACCAATCAAGATTTAAGGAACCTCTGGTTAAGTCAGAGGATCCTGCTGCACAGGGATGTGCAGCCAAAATCAAATAGTACAACTATTTGATTTTGTGAGCGGCGCCTATCCTTTCGGCAAATCCATCGGCGGCGGCTCGTGCCCGGCCACAGTAATGCCGCGACCGAGTTTTGAGTTCCAGATACCGTAGACAAAATACAGCGACACAGCGCCGATCAAGAAGTAGAAAAAGAACACCTGCACCCGGTGTTCGACGCGGGTGATGAGAAATACACAGGACAGGATACCGAGTATAGGCGTGACCGGATAGAACGGCGTCCTGAAACCCCGCTCGAGATCGGGGCGAGTACGACGCAACCAAATCACGGCCAGGCATACGATCGCGAACGCAGCCAGCGTGCCAACGCTGGTAAGATCACCGAGCGTATTGATGTCGAAAAACGCGGCGGCTGAAGCGCACAGAACGCCCGTGATGATCGTATTGATCCACGGGGTCCTGAATGACTTGTGCACCTTCGCGAGCACGTTGGGCAGCAGTCCATCGCGGCTCATGGTGTAAAAGATGCGGGTCTGCCCGAACATCAACACCAGTATCACCGACGTGAGCCCGGCGATTGCGCCAATTTTGATCGAATACGCCAACCATGCCCACTGTGGACCAAACTCGTTGACGGCAGTGGCCACGGGCGCCGCCACATTCAGCTTCGTGTATGGTATAACGCCCGTTAACACGGCCGAGGTAAAGATGTAGAGAATCGTGCAGATCAGCAATGAACCGAGAATACCGAACGGCATGTCATGCTGTGGATTTTTGGCCTCGCCGGCCGCCGTGGAAACCGCTTCAAAACCGATGTAGGCAAAGAACACCACCGTGGCCGCGCGCAATACCCCGTCCATGCCGAACACCCCCGGCTCCCCTGTGGGCTCGGGGATGAACGGGTGCCAGTTATCCGGATTCACGTAGCCAGCGCCCACCACACAGAACACAACAATTACGGTCACCTTGATGGCGACGATAACGTTGTTGACTTTGGCGGATTCCGAGACACCGACGATCAGCAGCAGCATCATGACCAGCACGACGGCCACCGCGGGCAGATTCATGATGGATTTAACTACGGCTCCCTCGGCAAGAGAAATGGACGAGCCGGCCGGTAGTTGCACGATGGAGCCGGCAGGCACGGTAAAAACAGTACTCGCGGAAAGATCATGCAGGCTGCCGTCCGCGCTGAGTACCTTGGCGACGGCCGCGATCGTCGCGCGTATGTCCATATCAAGCGAGATATCGGCGGAGTTAGTCAGGGCATATCCGGTGTGTGCTGCACTCACGACGTCGAATTGCGCGAGTTTCACCTCGTAAACGCCGGGCAGGATTGCGGACGAACCGGCCAGGAACTGCACCTGATCGCCGCCAGCCAGCGTGCCCGTAACGGCATTTAAGCCAACGGTTGGATCGGTGACCTGAAGTATAGCCGCATGGGCGACAACATACTTGCCGACGGCCTGTGTGAACTCCGGTGGAATATTGATGCCGATATCGTGCAACAGACTTACCGCGTATCCCGACCAGCCCACCGCAACCACGGACGCTGCGAGTCCGTACTCGAGCAGCAGCAATGATCCCATGACCCACGCGCCGAACTCACCAATCGTGACGTACGAATAGGTATAAGCAGAGCCCGAAACCGGCAGTACCGAAGCCAGCTCAGCGTAGCAAAGTCCCGCAAATGCGCAGACGATACCCGCGATCACGAACGACAGTATGACGGCCGGTCCGGCATGCAGCGCAGCCGCATTACCCGTACGCACAAAGATGCCGGCGCCGATGATGCAGCCGATACCAAGAAGAATGAGGTTGACAGGACCGAGGGAGCGCTTCAACTCGCTATGAGCGTATTCGGTTTGAACTTGATCCACGCTCTTGCGCTGAAACAAGCGGTTCAGCGGCGCGACCGGCGGCATCCCCGCTGGTTTTTCCGAATTTGTCACTTCATCACCTCTTCAGAGCTGGCAGAATTTTACACCTTGATGAGTTTAGTCAGGAAAGCTCTGCATAAGTCCCTCCTGGTTTTTTCAGAGCCCGCAAAGTAAAAGTTATGACTTTATACTTCGCTCCATGCCAATGGTAATTCGACCGCAGTTTTTATCTAGCTGGCGATCGGTACCGTGATTTATCTTCCTGCTCAATACACACAGCGAAATTGTCAGTTAGGCGGAAGACCGGGATTAACTCAAACACCTTCCTTCTGCACCGGCAGAAGATCCTGGCGCGATACACCCAGTACCAGGGTAATGGCGCTGGCAACGTAGACCGAGGAATAAGTGCCGAACAGGATACCGATGATGAGCGTAGCCGCGAACGGCTGCAGAGATTCCCCTCCCAATACGAACAGCGCGACCAGCACCAACAGGGTCGTTACGCCCGTCATGATGGTGCGCGACAGGGTCTCGTTAATGGCTATATTCATCGTATTTTCCGGAGTGGAGTGACGCACCTTGCGGAAATTTTCGCGGATCCGATCATAGACCACGATAGTGTCGTTCAACGAATAACCGATCACCGCCATCAACGCGGCCAGGACCTGCAAGTCAAAATTCATACCGAGCAGGGACACTACCCCGACTGTAACGATTACATCATGGGCAAGAGCGGCCACGGATCCGAGTGCAAAGCGCCGTTCGAAGCGGATGGTGACGTAAATGAGTATGCCTATCATCGCGAAGAGCATGGCCAGCCCGCCCAGTTCTTTCAACTCTTCGCCAACCTGTGGACCGACATATTCACCGCGCCGTTTCTCGGCGCCGGGTAAAGCCGCGAGAACCCGGTCGCTGATCTCGGCGCTGGTGGCGTCCGCGCGTGGCGGCACCCGGATCAGGGCATCCCGGATTGTTCCGTAATTCTGTACTATGGCATCACCGAAACCGGCTATGGCCAGATCGGCTCGTACCTTTTCCAGTTCTGCCGGTCCGCTGTACCTGACCTCAACCAGCGTGCCGCCGGTGAAATCGATACTCCAGTTCAATCCTTTAACTATCAGCAACCCGATGGAGGCGAGGATCAGCAGCCCGGAAAAGATAAAGGCGATGCGCCATTTACTCATGAAATCGATGTTGGTTTTGCGAAAGAATTCCATCGTCTGTCTCCGTTACCGATGCATGGCCGTCATACCGGGAGTTTACTCAACCGGCGTCCGCCATAGATCAAATTAATGACGGCGCGGGTGCATAAGATTGCCGTGAACATCGAAGTGATGAGACCCAGCGACAGCGTGACGGCAAATCCCTTGATGGGTCCCGTTCCGAAAATGAACAGCACGAAGGCCGCGATCAAGGTCGTGATATTGGAATCCAGAATAGTTGCGAACGCCTTTTCATAACCCGCATTGATGCTCGCATGCGGGCTATTGCCGTTACGTAACTCCTCGCGGATGCGTTCGTAGATCAGCACGTTGGCATCGACGCTCATGCCCACGGTAAGAACGATGCCGGCGATGGCGGGCATGGTGAGTGTTGCCTGTATTCCCGACAGCAATGCAATCAGCATCACCAGATTTATGCTCAAGGCCAGATCGGCGATTAGCCCGAAGAAACTGTAATAGATCCCCATGAACAGCAGCACCAGTGCATAACCGATGATCACGGACTGGATGCCGCGTTTGATATTCTCGGCCCCCAGGCTCGGGCCCACGGATCGTTCGTCGATAATCTGCATCGGTGCGGCCAGGGCGCCGGCGCGCAGCAGCAAGGCCAGGTCCCGCGCCTCGTTCGTGGAATCGAGACCCGTGATCTGGAAACGTTTGCTGAGCTGTTCACGGATGGTGGCGATGTTGATCACTTCCTTGACTGTGCGGTTCCGGGTTGACATCTCGCCGGCCTCATCGCGGACCATCTCACTCCGGTTTTCAATGAACAGCACGGCCATAGGTTTGCCCACGTTATCACCAGTGACACGCTGAAATTGTTGCGCGCCGGGCCCGTCCAGGGTAATGAATACAGCCGGCGTTTGCGACTGGGAGTCGAAACCGGAGGCGGCATTGATGATGCGATCGCCGGTCAGGATAACGCGCTTCTCCAGGGCCGCGTAACCGCCGCCTGTGCCGACAACGCCCGGTCGCGCCGGGAATACATCCGATCCCAGCACAGCATTACCTTGCGCCAATACGGCCGGGTCTGCGTCCGAATCGACCATGCGGAATTCCAGTGTTGCGGTCGCACCCAGTATCTCCTTGGCCCGTACCGTATCCTGCACGCCGGGCAGCTGCACTACAATTCGGTCAATGCCCTGCTGCTGTATGATAGGTTCAGCGACACCCAGTTCATTCACCCGGTTGCGCAAAGTGGCGATATTCTGCTGCAGCGCGTTCTTCTGTTCCTCCGTCATGGCAGTCGGGTTTACGATCATCACCAGATTGTATTCACCCTCCTGGTTCAACTGTTCGATGTTCAGATCCGTAAATTGAGTGGCGATATAATCATTGGCCTGGTCGCGGAGTTGCGGGTCATTGAAACGCAGCAGCAAGCTGTCATTTTCCATCGCAATGCCCTGATATCTGATTTTTTCCTCACGCAGTCCGTTACGCAATTCTGAGATATACCGTTCGTAGGTCTGCGTGATGACTGCGTCCATGTCTACTTCCATCTGGAAATGCACGCCGCCGCGCAGGTCCAGGCCCAGATACATCGGCCGGCCGCCGATCGCCTGCAGCCAGGCCGGTGTCGAGGGTGCGATGTTCAGGGCGGTTATGTAATCGGCGCCCAGTTCGGCTTGCAGCAGATCGGCCGCCTGCAGTTGCGCTTCGTTGTCAGCAAACCGGATCAATAAGCGATTATCGGTCGACTCGCTGGCTTTGTAACCTATGTGATTTTCATCCAGAAATTTAGTGACGCGCCCGGCCAGTCCCGGATCAGCAGCGCCGCGTCGCGCCGAAATCTGCACGGACGGGTCCTGGGGATAAATATTGGGCAAGGCATACAATAAACTGATGATGACCATGCCAGCGACCAGCAGATATTTCCAGAGCGGATAACGGTTCATCTCTGGCCGGATCCTTGTGATCCCTGTTGGGCCGTGGTCTGGGGAAATTTTAACATGCGTCAGTTTAAATGATGGTTAGCTGTACAAGGGCGCAGAGTTTAAACTGTTTAGTAAATAACGGCAATGACCTGAGTTTTACCATCAGGATTGGATGCAGACTGCGGTAATCACCCATGAATCAGCAACTGTCTTCTGGTGCCGTTAAATATCCGGATTTCTTCAGTCGCTTGATGCAGTACAACAATGCCAGGATGACAATCACGGTGATGGCGGCAACCATCACTATGAGCCACACCGGCCAATTTGTGTGCAGCTGACTCTCCTTGACCGCCAGTAACAGCACCAGCGAGATCATCCAGGTCGTCATTGTGGTGTAATCCTTGCTGATGACGCGACGCCAGTTAAACCGGTTTCCGGCCAGGGTGGAATATAGACCAGTCAGGTGAAATAACCAGCGGGGTACCCTGCTGCAGTAGTCCTGATATTCATCACCAAATTTCGCGGCCAGAAATGCCTCTTCCGCCATGATGATCGCACAGTAAGACAGATAAAAAAACAATGCGCCGGCCAGTCCGGCCCACAGGTTGTCATACAGTATCAGCAACCCGCACAGTATTAACAGATTACCTACGTATAAGGGGTTCCGGCAATGGGCGAAGATTCCGGTCGTAACCAGATGTTCTGCCGCCACCTTCTTATTAATCCCGCCCCGCTTGATATAATCCAGTCCGATGACGGCGGCCCGTATTGCCTGGCCGAACAGGATTACGAAAACTCCAGACAAGGTTGACAGGAACTCCGGGGCTGCCGTACCGGGCTGGGTAGATATCACGATGATGACCAGAACCAGGGGAAAGAAATAGTTCCGATAGCGGAACAGAAAATTCCCGTAAGCTATGAACAGATTAGTCAGGCTAGACATGATTGATTTTATCGCAGGCAGGCGACTTGGTCATTAACCCACACCGTTGTCTGGCCGTTACTTGACCGCGACAATACCGCAGAAATTATACCAGCGGAAAAATTCCTCGATCTGGGTAAAACCGGTCTTGAACAACAGCTCCCGGTTTTCCTGAATATGGTAAGGAATCAGGACATTCTCGAGGGATTCACGCTTACGCGATATCTCCAGTTCCGAATAGCCACTGCGCCTTTTGAAATCATAGTAATGATCGATGAACAGACGATTGAGCAGGGAATAAGGCCCGGTCACTTTCTCAATCAGCAACAGACAACCATTCTCGGATAATGCCTCATTGATGCGACGCAGCAGGTCCTCACGGTGTAAGGGGCGTATGAATTGCAGTGTCAGTATCATCATGACTACGGAGGCATTTTCGATCCTGAAATTGGCATGAATGTCGGAATTTACCAGTTCCAGACGACGGTGCTCCGCGACCACTCGCAATTTCTGCCTGGCCTTTTCCAGCATGTCCCCGGAATTATCGACACCGACGAAGGCAACGGATCGATCAAGCAGAGGATCAAGCATTTCCAGGGAGGTACCGGTTGCACAACCGATATCGTACAAATTGGTGCCGGGTACGCTGAAATCCTTCGCCAACTCACAGGTCATACGCTGGATCTCCTCGTAAAACGGCACCGAGCGCTGCACCATGTCGTCAAAGACGCCAGCGGTATTGGCATCAAAATCGAAATCATGGGACCGTTGCTCGGCCTGAAACAGCGTATCCCGGTCAGTAACCTGTGATTTTTCAGTAGGCTTGCTCATGACATGCTCTCAGTAATTAACGAGATACCGTGATTACTGATTAGTTCTATAAATAAGGGAAATCTACTTCTCTGAATTATACAGCAATGTTCGACCTGAAATTCGGTCAAATTGAGTGGGCCATCAGCGCCTGATAGCCGTCAATCGTTGAAATCGTGCTCCAACGGCAGATAGGTATAGGGTATCTGATAATAATTCAGGAAGGTGCCGATTTTTTTGTAACTCCTTGATTTAAACATATCCGAGATGTTAATACCGATACCAAAATACAGTACGCGCTCATTGTCTTCGAGAACCGCGTTTTCATAACCTCGGGTATAGTAACCCGTTTGTAATTCCAGGTATTTGAGCGGCGTATCCTGGAATTTTTTGAATCCATTGAGTTTCAGGGCCAGTACGAATTTTTGGTG
>JACVQI010000053.1 GCA_015661095.1 Gammaproteobacteria bacterium | reverse complement strand
CTAGATCAAGCCAGATTTAATGAACGAACCAGTGTGAATCCGGCAATGGCCAGTACCGCTAATATCAGTAAAAAAACCACTTCACGCTGTGCGAGTCGGTGCTGGTAGTGACGTTCGATACCCTGCAGGATCCAGTCGGCCGCCAGATAGAGAATTAGCGCCAGCAATGTGAATAAAACATATTCCATAGTTCTATCACTATAATAAAAAATAATTATGCGCGTTGCTGTTTTGTGATCGTGTCCGCTTCCATTCCTTGAGCGTGATTGTATAACCCATCGAATGACAAGCCCGCCATACTCATCGCCTGACCGGGGCCGGTTCCCATGACCCGCTGGTGTCCTGGCACTCTCGCGCTGGTTTGTAGTGGGAAATTTGAGACAGTAATGCAAGTGACTGCCTGATAAACAACCATTACCTTGAAAAAATACTTCCTTGAGTTACATAACTGTGCTTGAATTACAGTTAGAGTAAATGGGTTATTTTGTATACAGGTTCAGCACCCTGTAAAACACACCAACGTTCTTACGATAACCTGACTAAGGGGAAATTATGGCGAGATGTGCGAATGCTTTAAAGCTATCGGTTGCAGTGGTTTTCTTACTCGGCTGGAACCAAAACGCCTGGGCGGAACTGGAGGAAATAGTCGTCACAGCACAAAAACGGGTTGAAAATGTTCAGGACGTGCCCATCTCGATTACTGCGATTTCCGGCAATTTCATGGAGGAATCCGGTGTTTATACCCTGCAAGACCTCAGCGGCTTTGTTCCCAACCTGTCTCTGACTCATTCCAGCAATGTCGCCAATCAACGTATCATCATGCGGGGTGTCGGTTCAGTAGGCGACAGCGCTATCGAGCCCAGCGTTGCGGTTTTTGTGGACGGTGTTTATTATCCGCGTCCGTCATCTGTGGTCGGTAGTCTGACGGATCTGGAGATGGTGGAAGTGCTGCACGGACCGCAAGGAACCATGTTCGGCCGCAATGCCACCATGGGAGCACTGAACATCCGCACAGCCAAACCAAGTCAGGAATTTGAAGGGGAAATCAGGGCGAGTTATGGCAGTTATGACGCCGTGCGTACCACCGGTTATGTGAACGGGGGGATCACCGACAGCGTCGCCGGCAGATTGTCATTCCAATATTCGGATCGCGACGGTTATGGCGAAAACACCTATACCGCGCACGGCAACAGTGATGAAGTCGGGGCCTGGGAAGACCTCAGTCTGCGCGGCCAGCTCAATTTTGACGTCACTGAGGATATCAACATCAATCTGACCGCCGATTATGGTTCAGTTGATAATGAAGGTAATGTCATTGAAGTGCTGGATGATACTGTCGTTGTACCGAACTATGAGCGGACAATCCGCGCCATTCTATCTCCCACTGGACCGTTTAATCCTACCGGTGACGCGCCGGAGATGACCAACGGTTTCGACCATGCGATCCACCAGGACCACCGGGACACAGCGGACGACGAACAGTGGGGTCTGGCGGCGAATATCGACTGGACCTTCGCCGACCATACCATCCGTTCCATAACCGCCTACCGCGACTGGACGAACGGTACCTTTGAAACAGTCTTGCGCTTACCCGCGGACCTGCTTAACCGTGATACCGCTTATGATCTCGAGACCTTTTCCCAGGAGTTACAGATCCTTTCGCCTGCCGGGGGCAAGATTGAATACATCGCCGGCCTGTATTTTCATAATGAAGATTATGCCATCGATCAGAATTTTCATATCGGCGCGGATTTTTGCGCTCCCACCATTAATAATCTGGTTCAGGCACGTTATGCAACCGCCGCCATCCCTGCCTTCGCAGCTGCGATAGCACCATTGGTGGGTGCCTCGGCACCAGCCATCGCGGGCGCGATAATCACCGGTGCGATAACCAGTGGTCCGATACTGGATGCCGTGTTCGGATTGCCGCCGGGAACCGGTGCCGCACTGCTGGCTGCCGCTCCGCCATCCGCTCCGACATTGGGTGGCGTGGCCAGTGCCACCTGTTCCGCCGCACCCAGTATCAATGCCGTCGATACCCAGTTCAACCAGGATCTGACCAGTTTTGCACTGTTCGGACAACTCACGTTTCATATCACCGACGATATAAGCCTGACCGGCGGTCTGCGCTGGACCACCGACGATAAAGAAGGCAGCTTCAGCAGCATCATCAACAATCAGATTCTGGCCCCACGCTCTCCCACCAATCCATTCGGGATCGATCTGCGCACGGCAGAAAACTCTCCCAACCTCGAGTTCGATGACAGCGAGCTGACCTATTTGGGGAATCTCAGTTATAAAGTCACGGATAACATCATGCTCTACGGCAGCTATTCGACCGGGTACAAGACCGGTGGATTCAATTCCGAGGGTTTTAATTCCATCGGTATCGCCAGCGGTGTTTCCCGTGTCTTCGATTCCGAAACCGTCGACAATTATGAATTCGGCGTTAAAAGCGCCCTGTTTGACAATACGCTGGTGGCGAATCTTGCCTATTTCAATACCGAGATCACCAACTTCCAGGACCGCCAGTTTGACGGTGTCAATTTCATGGTCAGGAACGCCGGAGTCCTGACCCAGCAAGGACTGGAAATCGATATCCAGGCGCAACCGACTGATTATTTATATGCGGTCATGGGCGTCGGCCTGCTCGATTCGGAATTCGATAGCTTCCCGAATGCCACCAACTTACCCGCTATCGTTGCCGCAACACAGGCCACTAACAATGCCCGGGCCTTATTGGGACTGCCACCGTTAGCCGTACCACCCCAGGACCTGACCGGTACCTCCAATCATTTTTCACCCACCTGGCAGTTTTCCTTGATGGCCGAGTGGTCGGGTGCGGTACCGAAGATGGACAAGCTCGGCTGGTTTTTACGTCTGGAACATCAGTATGTCTCTGATCAAAATCTGGGTGCTGAAACCAATAACAATCCACAGTCCATTCAACAAGGCTATAACCTCATCAATGCCAGACTCGGGATCCGCAGTCAGGATGGTAAATGGGAATTAGCCACGTTTGTCCGGAATGCCTTCGACGAGGGCTACTGCCAGACCATCTTTAACCAGCCAGTGGGTACGACGCTGGGTTTGGTTAATCCCGCCGCGACTGGCGGCGATAATGGCGGTATGCAGCGTTGTGTAATGGGGGCGCCGCAGACCTGGGGGGTCGAGGCCAGCTACAGTTTCTAGGAAAAAGGCTGAAGGGGTTTAGACTGAAGGAGTTTTGACTTCAGCCTAACAGCCTTCAGTCTTCAGCCTAAGCACCTGATATTTATACATCCTGGGAAATGACTTCCGTCGTCGCCGACAGACGATGAATCAGAGTCCGCAGAAACACCTTCAGAAACCGCACCTGGCAATTCAGCGATACCTGTGAGATGACGGTGGAATTTATTTTCAGCAGGGAGGCATCATCCTCCGCGACAATCGAGGCGGTGCGTTTGGTTTTTGCCAGATAACCCATTTCCCCAAAACAGTCACCGCTTCCCAGCGTCCGAATTATCTTTCTCTTCTTCTTAACGTTCACCTTGCCCGAAACCAGAATATAAAAGCAGTCATCCAGCTCCCCTTCGATAATGATGTCGTCGCGGCGATGATAATCCTGCCAGGTGCTTGCCCGCAGGATCTCCCACACTTCAGCATCGGGAAAGCCCTGGAAGAATTCCAGTTTTTTCACGGAATTGAACTTTTCCTGTACCGAAATATTTTCTTTCGGCCGTTCCAACTGGTCAAAAGCCTTGCTCAGGTCGGTGGCCAGTTCAAGTCCCATCTGATAACGGTCATCGGCCTTTTTCTGCATGGCCTTGCGGACTATCTTCTCCAGCACTTCCGGGATATCTGATCGAAAATTCCGCAGCGGCGGTGGTGATTCATGCAGGATTAAATTCACCAGCCGGGAAAAATTTTCCGCCTCGAAGGGATGCCTGCCGGTTAATAATTCGTACATCACCACACCCAGTGAAAACAGATCCGTGCGGTTGGTCACATGCTCTTCATTGAGTTGCTCCGGTGACATATATTTAGGCGAACCCATCACGCCACCAGCCTGTGTGGTCGTGGAATCCGGCTTGTTGATATGGGCAATACTGAAATCGCCGATCTTCACATCCTTATCTTTCGTGACCAGGATATTGGATGGCTTGATGTCCCGATGCACTACGCTCTCCCGATGGGCGTAATCAAGCGCCTTCGCGCACTTGAACATGATCTCCACCACTTTTTCTATCGGCAGCAACTTCTCCGGTCTGGTGTAGGATTTGAGCGTCTCACCGCCGGCGATATATTCCATGATGATATAGCAGTTTTCCTCGTCGACGCCCGCATCGTAAATACTGATGATATTGGGGTGTGTCAGCTTACCAGCCGTGTGAGCTTCGTTGAAGAACATCTTGCGGTAACGGTCGCCTGATTCCGGATCATTCAGGGATTCCGCCAGGGCTACCTTGATAGCCACGGGTCGATCGATGTAGGGATCGTGGCCAAGAAAGACTATCCCCATGCTACCGCGGCTGATCTCTGTTTTAACTTCGTACTTGCCCAGATGTTGAGGAATGCCGTCCGCCATGATTTCAGATGCTATTCAATGTTAGTATTATGACCCTGATCCACTTTTTTGCTTTGCTTTCAATTCGCTATGCAGTTCAGGATTATAATATAGACTTGTGGAATTGCATCGGAATCTTGGAGAAATCATGCATATAGTCACAATACATAGCAGCAGATGACAACTGACAATAAAACAGGACTCTGGCAAACACTCAGGCTACACCAGCAATCTATAGCAAACAGCCGCTTACAGGATTTATTCAGCGGTGATGAGCATCGGGTTGCTGATTTTTCGATACAGGTTGATAGCCTGCTGGTCGATTATTCCAAAAACAGTGTCACCAGGGAGACCATCGGCCTGTTGCTGGAATTGGCCAAGGTTGTCGATATACCCGGCAAAATAGCCGAGTTACAGGCAGGGAAAGTGGTCAACACCAGCGAAAACCGCCCGGCCCTGCATACTGCCTTGCGCCGGCCTGGCGCACTGCCCCTGGTAATCGCTGGCACCGATATTTCCGCCCTTGTGCAGCAGGAACTGGCGCGAATGCAAAAGCTGGTGGAGCAGCTGCACAGCCAAACCCTGACCGGCTCGACCGGCAAACCCATTCAAAAGATTGTCAATATCGGGATCGGCGGATCGGATCTGGGCCCGCGTCTGGTGACAGATGCCCTGTATGAATATAAAAGCCCGGCGCTGGACGTTGATTTTGTCGCCAATCTCGATGCCCATGATTTGTTCCGGGTGTTGAACAATTCAAATCCGCACACATCCCTGTTTATCGTCACCTCTAAATCTTTTTCGACTCTGGAAACCCAAACCAATGCGTTATCAGCCAGACGCTGGCTGATTGAGAATGGTTGCCGGGACATCGATAAGCATTTCATCGCGGTATCGTCGAACCGGAAAGCAGTCATGGAATTCGGGATATCTGCGGACCGCATTTTCGCCATGTGGGATTGGGTTGGCGGCAGATATTCGGTGTGGTCCGCCGTCGGTCTGCCAGTGGCGATAGCACTGGGTATGGACCGGTTTTTGGAGTTTCTCGGCGGCGCTCATGCTATGGACAACCACTTCCGGAACACACCACTGGTGGGAAATATTCCGGTTATCCTCGGCTTACTGGATGTGTGGTACAACAATTTCTGTGCCGCGGAGACACGGGCGGTAGTGCCCTATGATCAACGCCTGCGATTGCTACCCGATTATCTAAGCCAACTGGTGATGGAAAGTAATGGCAAGCGTGTGACAGACGAGGGGCAAGCACTGGCTATTCATTCGACACCGGTAGTCTGGGGCTCGATCGGGACTAATGCCCAACATGCCTTTTTTCAAATGTTGCATCAGGGCACGCGTTTAGTGCCGGTTGAATTTCTGCTGCCATTAGGCAGTGTCTATGGCGAAAATCACCATAAACTTGTCGCGAATTGTCTCGCCCAAGGTAAGGCCTTGATGCTGGGACAGGCAAACACTCAGGAGCCACACCGGCATTTTCCAGGTAACCGGCCGAGCACGACACTAGCCTATGAGAACCTCACTCCCAAGGTACTTGGCATGCTACTGGCCATGTACGAGCACCGTACCTATGTCCAGGCCAAAATCTGGGGTATTAATCCATTCGACCAATGGGGTGTGGAGCTCGGAAAAACTCTGGCAAATGAAATTATCGATGAATTTGAAGGGAAACAAGACATTCATCCTGACCACGATCCTTCCACAAAACGCTTAATCGAACACTTCCTGAAAAACCAAACCAAACGGTAACAAGCAGGGAGTGGTAAGAATTCAAATATTTATCGAATACTACTTTCTATTTTTTACTTTTAACTTTTTACTTTCAACTTTGTACTTGCGGGTCAGATACCAGCTACAACCTTCGACGTGGTTTCGGACAAGCGCTTGACCAGTGTCCTGAGAAAAACCCTGCTGAAATGCAACTGGCAATCCACGGACACCTGTTCGATCAGGGTTGCGTTTATCTTCATCAATTGTACCCTCTCTTTGGCGATGATCGTCGCGGACCGTTTCGCTTTTGATAAATACCCCATTTCACCGAAACAATCGCCGTCGTGTAAAACACCGATAGGTTGATTTTCCTTGATGATGCTCACCTGGCCTGATGTGATGATATAAAATGAATCGTCGATGTCACCTTCAACGATAATTTCCCTGCCTGCATCCACATCCAGCCAGATACAGGCGTGGATAATCTCCCAGATCTCCGGTTCCGTGAAATCGCGGAAAAAATCCAGTTGCTGGATGGCGTTGAATTTTTCCTGTAACTCGATATTTTCCTGCGGTGCCTCCAGATAGTCGAAAGCCAGGCTCAGATCCGCAGCCATATTCAACCCCATCTTATAACGCTTTTCCTGACTTTTTTGCAGGGCATGATGCACAATCTTTTCCAGGATTTCGGGCAAATCGGAGCGGTAGGTGCTGAGGGGCGGCGGCTTTTCGTTGATGATCTTATGTATGAGTCTGGAGAAGCTCTCGGCTATGAAGGGATGTTTCCCGGTCAATAACTCATACATGACGATGCCCAGGGAAAATAAATCAGTCTGATTGGTAATGGTATCTTCCTGTACCTGTTCCGGCGACATGTAGCGAGGCGATCCGACGAAACCCATCGGCATGGTATGGGTGGTATCGGCGGAAATGATATGGGCAATACTGAAATCGCCGATTTTGATGTCCATGTCCGGCGTCACCAGAATGTTGGTCGGTTTGATATCGCGATGCACCACGCCCTTACGATGGGCGTGATCCAGGGCCTTGGCGCACTTGAATATGATCTCGATGACCTGTTTCGTCGGCAACAGGCTTTCCGGGCTACAGTAACTTTTCAAGGTATTCGCCCCTTCCACCAGTTCCATGACGATATAACACTCTTCACCATCGGCACCGGCATCCAGGATTTCAAGTATGTTCGGATGCCTGAGCATGCCCGCCGTGTGGGCTTCGTTAAAAAACATTTTCCGGTAACGCTCACCGGACTCCTTGTCCTTGAGCGCGTCCGATAAGGCTACTTTGACGGCGATTTTTCTGTCGGTAAACGGATCATAGCCTTCGTAAACGATACCCATACTGCCTTTGCCAATCTGCTTATGGATTTCGTATTTCCCGAGTTTTTCCGGTATGTTTTGCGGCATGCTCCCGACAGTCCTTATAATTTTTGAAATAAATCAACTGGTTATCCGGTATAGTACTGTATGAGTATGGTATATGGAAGTCACTATTGGCAATAAATCAGTATCCAGCCTTTACCCTAATCTATATCGAGATGATTTCAGAAATCTGAAATTCTGAATTCGTTATAATGCTGCGTTGTATTCCTGACCAAAGCTAAAGCATCCTTAAGTTCTTATGAAAGTAGTAATTCTGGCGGCCGGTATCGGCAATCGTCTGGGCCCGAACAGCGACAATAAACCGAAATGCCTGCTGCAGTTTGAAGGGATATCACTGCTGCGCCAGCATCTGGATAATTTATCGAAATCCAGTGTGACTGAAATCGTTATCGTTTATGGTTACCAGAAGGAATTAATCGATGCTGAAATCAGACAAATCATGACTGGTATACCCGTCAGGACGGTCTTTAACCCGGAGTATACTCAGGGCAGCGTGGTCAGTTTCTGGTGCGCCCGGGGGATCTTGCAGTCCGGTGAAGACGTTGTCCTGATGGATGCTGATGTCCTGTACGATCCGGATATCCTGAAGAAATTACTTGAAACACCGAAGCAGAACTGTTTCCTGCTGGATCGCGATTTTGTGCCTGGCGATGAGCCGGTAAAACTATGTATCCGCAACGGCCAGGTCATAGAGTTCAGAAAACAAATAGACAAGGATCTGGTATTCGAAGCCCAGGGGGAATCCGTAGGTTTTTTCCGTTTTAATCCCGCAATGGCGGCAAAGCTCGCCGACCGGGCGCAATATTATATGGATTATGGCAAACAGGCCGAACCTTATGAAGAAGTTATCCGCGACCTGCTATTGTCGGAGCAGGCATCCTTCACTTTCGAGGATATCACCGGCTTACCCTGGGTCGAGATAGACTTTCCTGAAGATATCAACAGGGCCAGTCAGATCATGAAAAACCTGCGGGCCCAACAATACCGGAATTAATGGCAACACTACCCCGGAAAATCGACGTCTCCCCATCCAAAAGCCGGCAATTGCGACAGCTGCTGGAATCGCCGACGCTCGAATTCATACTCGAGGCCCATAATGGGATCTCGGCAAAAATTGTGGAGCAGGCCGGCTTCAAAGGGATCTGGGCCAGTGGCCTGGCGATGTCGGCGCAATTCGGCGTCAGGGATAACAATGAAGCCAGCTGGACCCAGGTGGTCGATATGCTGGAATTCATGTCTGATGTCACCACTATCCCGATTTTGCTTGACGGTGACACAGGTTATGGTGATTTCAACAATATGCGCCGGCTGGTCAGAAAACTCGAGCAACGCAACATCGGTGGCGTCTGCATCGAAGACAAGATATTTCCAAAAACCAACAGCTTTATAGACGGGGAAAGGCAACCATTGGCGGACGTCGATGAATTCTGCGGCAAGATCAAAGCCGGCAAGGACAGCCTTTTGGATGAAAATTTCTGCATCATTGCCCGCGTCGAAGCCTTGATTGCCGGTTGGGGACTGGGCGAAGCCTTGAAGCGGGCTGAGGCCTACCATGCAGCCGGCGCGGACGGCATACTCATCCACAGCAAATTATCACGGCCCGATGAAATCATTGCCTTCGCGCGGGAATGGGCCAACCGCCTGCCGCTGGTCATCGTTCCGACCAAATATTACAGCACACCAACGGAGCTTTTCCGGCTGGCAAAAGTCAGCCTGGTAATCTGGGCCAATCACATGATCCGCGCCGCCATTGAAGCCATGGAACGCACCAGCGAGCAGATATTCAAGCAGGAGGCGGTCGTCAATATCGAGGATCGGATTGCCACGGTCGACAGGATCTTTGCCCTGCAGGGTGCTGATGAATTATCCCTGGCGCAGGAACGCTATCTAAAGCACAAACAGGTCCCGCATGCCATCGTCCTGGCGGCCAGCCGCGGCAAAGCATTGCAGGATCTCACTGAAGACCGGCCGAAAGTAATGTTGTCCATCAGCGGCAAGCCACTGTTGCAGCGACTTGTGGAGGAATTCAAGAAACAGGCGATAAACAAGATCACGGTAGTCGCGGGATACAAAGCGGAGAGCATTGAAACCAGCGGAATAGAACTGCGTATGAACAAGGATTACGAATCCACCGGTGAATTGAGTTCACTGTTATGCGCGGTTGATGCCTTCCATAACGATATGTTAATCCTTTATGGTGATTTGCTGTTTCGGGGTTATATCCTCAATGATTTACTCGATCATGACGGAGACATCGTGGTGGTGGTCGACTCATCCTTGCAGACCACTCATATCAGCGGTTCGCCCGATTATGCCTATTGTTCCCGCGCCGATGATCGATCGATATTCAACCAGGCTATCGAACTGACCAGGGTCTGTGAACAGGTGGAACCGGTATACGGACAACCTTCGGGCCGCTGGATAGGCATGCTGAAAGTCAGAAACCAGGGCCGTAAATGGCTTGAAGAAGCCCTCACGATACTCAAGCAAAGGCCGGATTTCCAGCGCCTGACCATGCCAGATCTGTTGAACTATCTGGTCGATAGCGGCAAAAAGATTCACGTCCTGTATATTCATGGCCATTGGCTGGACATCAATGTCCTCGACGATCTCGGCCGCGCCAG
>JACVQI010000052.1 GCA_015661095.1 Gammaproteobacteria bacterium | reverse complement strand
CCGCCTTGATTCGTTCCCGTGTTTCCTTCTCCCTTTCCATATACAATGATATCTGCAGAAAAGATTCATCCAGCCGCCCGGTATTTTCGCCAACCCGGACCATGCTGACAAATAATGTGGTGAAGATATCGGGGTGGCGCGCCAGGGCTGTGCTTAACTCCTGCCCCGATTCAACATGCGCCAGCATATCCCGCAGCGTAGCGACCAGTTTCAGGTTACGGGTCGACTGTATCAATCCGGTAACCGATCGCACCATCGGCACGCCGGCTTTCATGAGGGTAAACATCTGGCGGCTGAACAAGATCAGGTCTTGCAAGGTCGGCGGACGGTTGCTGGACAGCCATTTGCCGATATCGATATCACCAGTCTGCTGCTTTGTTTCAGCGATATTAATCGGGGTTATACCGCTGTTGATCAATTGAGATGCTACGGCATCGATGGAACCGGATTCGATCGTACCCTGGATCAAATCCCCACGGGCGCTGCGGGCCTTGTACTGGAAATGGGCCATTCCTTATCCCGGGATCGAATCAGAATGAGTATCAGAGGTCTCCTTTCCGGTAACGATTTCTTCGGTAAAGGCCTCCACGTCCGCAGAAATTCTCAATACTTCATCCACGGTGGTGATACCGTTGATGGCATCCTGCAAGGCGACCGTTTCCAGGGAGATGAATCCGGGAATATTTCGCGCTAATCTGGTAAAACTGGTGCCGTCATCATGCGCCAGGGCGTCGGACAGTTTTTGATCGAATTCCAGCAGTTCATACACGCCGATTCTTCCGGAGTAACCCGAATAACTGCAATGCGGGCAGCCTATACCTTTCTGGAACTGTACATTCTGAGCGGATTGCGTGCCATGCGTCGTGACCCATGCCAGCTGCCGGCTGGTTATCTCAGTCGGCTGGATACAGCTCCGGCAGATTCGACGCACCAGCCGCTGCGCCAGTATCGCATGCAGTGCTGAAGCGAGCAGGTAATTTTTTATTCCCATATCCAGCAGTCGGTTGACGGTACTGATCGCGTCGTTAGTATGCAGAGTGGACAGCACCATGTGACCGGTCATGGCCGCGCGCAGGCCGATTTCGGAGGTCTCTTCATCGCGCATTTCACCGATCAGGACGATATCCGGATCCTGGCGCAACACGGAACGCAGCACTCTGGCGAAGGTCAGGCCGATATCAGTATTCACCTGCACCTGATTGATGCGAGAGATTTTGTATTCGACCGGATCTTCGACGGTGATGATTTTCACCTCCGGAACATTCAGCAGCTTCAATGCGGAATACAGCGTGGTTGTCTTCCCGCTACCGGTTGGCCCAGTGACCAGAACCATGCCATGTGGTCTGGTGATCAACGCCTTGACCCGGGTGAGGATATTTTCCGGCATACCCAATTTTTCTAAATCGATCATACCGCCGGTCTGATCCAGGAGACGCATGACCACCGATTCGCCATAGGCGACTGGCATGGTCGAGAGTCGCACATCGATGTGCTTGTTATTCACAATTATACTGAAGCGCCCATCCTGGGGCAGGCGCTTCTCGGAAATATCCAGACCGGAAATCAATTTCAGGCGTAACACCAGTGCCGGCGCTATCCGCACCTCATTCATGATGTGTTCCTGCAAAACACCATCGACACGTTGCCGGATGCGCAGTACTTTCTCATCCGGCTCGATGTGGATATCGGAACTGCCAATCTGGATGGCATCTTCAAACAACGATTGCAACAAGCGGACGACCGGCGCATCAGCGACATCAGCAGTCGCCATCAGCTGTTCCAGACTGATGTCACCCTTGGACAATTCATCACTGAGCTCACCCGCGAACTCAGTAATGACGTCCGTCTTACGATAGACCGTGTCCATGGTTTGCAGGAGATCTCTTTCCTTGACCACCGCCATACGGATCGGCCGGTTCAGTATATTGGACAGTTCGTCGTAAGCGAAGATATTGGTCGGATCAGCCATACCGACCAGCACCCCCGAAGTGTCACTGGACAAGGCGATGATGCGGAAGCGGCGCGCCTGGATTTCCGGTATCAGCCGGACGATATCCGGATTAAACTTGTAATGCAGCAAATCGACATAGGGGATCTTCAGTTGTTCTGACAGGGTCTTGAGGATGGAATCTTCCGTGGCAAAGCCGTTATCGATCAGGACCTGGCCCAGTTTACGCCCGGTTTTTTTCTGGTCCGTGAGTGCTTGTTCCAGCTGGGCCTGGGAGATGACCTTACCCTGTATCAGTAAGTCACCAATACGAACCTTCTTGCGCGGTATCATGAAGTTATGGCCCGCTGAGGGCGGACAACCTGTTACTTACATAATTCCGGATATCCGGTGACAATGATTGATCGGTTATGGCGGTTTTATATGCATCTTTTGCCTGGGTCTGCTCGCCGATGCGCTCCAGGGAAATACCCAGTCCCATCCACCAGACACCGTTATTTCTTTTGACATTGACAACATTACGGTAGTATTCCGCCGCTTCTACATTCCTGCCTTGTTGCTGCAGCAGGGCAGCCAGAAATGCATAATAATCCGGGTCAAGGTTGATATCGGGCCCTGATTTGATAAGTGTTTCTATCGCATCATTACTTCTATTTAACCTGACCAGCAGTTTCGCTTTCAATTTCAACCAGTCATATTGATCCGGCAGTAAGGCAATTCCTTTACTCAGCACATCCTGGGCATCATTAATACGGTTTTGTTCGATTAACATGTTAACCAGAGTTGTTCTGGCCTGTATGTGACGGGGCTCCGCCTCGAGTGCGTTCAAAATTTCGTCCAGGCCTTTACTGATCTGGCCTTTTTGATAATAACTCAGTCCCCGGTTCAGAATTTCATCCGGAGAGCTCTGGTTTATGGTACGTGAAACGGTACCTTCTTTTTGCTTGTACACCACTGTATCAGTCTGTAATTCAGCATCTTCAACATCGACCTCGGTAGGCGTGGAGGTATTTTGTACGGACATATTAACCGGAACGATTTGAATGACTAACTCATGTCCCGCGACAGTGTCACTGAACTCAGCCTTTTGTACCCGGCTGGCTTCCATGAGTTCGAAAACCAGCATGGTCCTTTTAGTTCTGTTATCCAGATGATGTCCCCGGATCTTATTGATGACGCCGGTCATGCTTGGTAAGGGCAACATCTCCGGCAACTGCAAATATTCAGCAAATTCAACTACTACACGATCCGGTTTATTCAACTCGTAAACGCGGTAATCAGCCTTCTCATTCAACATCAGCCGCACATTCGATCCTGCACCATCAAGCAAATCAACGTCTATTGCAGATATGGATGGTTTTTGGATTGAGGGTGATGATGGTTCACTTGCAGTTGCAGCTATTTTTTTAGTCATCGGTTCGCTGGCAACCGTATCTAATTTTTCAGTCACTGGCGCGCTGGGGACTATTTCCGTTTTGTCAGCCACTGGCACATTGACAACTGTTTCTGATTTCTCAGCCGTTAAATCGCTGACAACAGTTGCTGCTTTCTCAGCTTCTGATTCCGTCGCTGCTGCTGGAGTTCCAGACAAACGGTAATCCATTCTCAGAGTGGTCTCGCTGTCAATGGTCAATGGCTGGCTGGACTCTCCACCGGCTATTTTGGATGGCACATCCTTACCCGCAGTTGTGACTGACCTGACTTCTGGCGCAGGCGGACTGATATGGCTGTCAGGTTCTGCAGCCACTGTTTTAACAGCCATGCCCCCCGAACTGTTACCAGCGTAATATCGGTAGGCCTGAACTGATGCCAAAACCGCGAGTGTCAGGAAAATGATTATGACGATGAATGCGGAGGACTTGTGATCTGACTTGTGGAAATTATCGTCATTGACGGGAGACAGACCATCGAAAACCAAATTCCGACCCTCGGATAAATAAGCCTGCCTGTCTTCCAGGCCCGCCAGCATGCTGTTTATCAGACTCATATCACGAGTTAAGGTTATTTTTCAGAATTAGTGACATGTACTTTAAAAATTTAACGTGAAAAAAGCGGCAGCCAGTCGAACCAGCCCCGGCTTTTCACGGTTTGCGCCTCCATCGTATCCTTGATCGCCGCCTGCATATGTCTGGATTTGACGCTGCGACTGCCATCGCCATAAGTGGCCAGCAGAGACTTGTGACACAGGATATTAACCAGACGCGGTACTCCGCCACTGGCCTTATGCAGCTGGTTCAGGACGGTATGCGAGAACAGATTGTTACCAGCACCGCCGGCCACGACCAGGCGATGCTGGACATACTTGCCCAGAGCCGCCCTGTTCAAAGGCAGAAGCTTATAGGAATAGGTAATGCGCTGTTTTAACTGTCTGATGGAGGGATGTTCCAGGACTGCGTCCAGTTCCGGCTGACCGAATAACACTACCTGGATCAGTTTTTTCTTTTCCGTCTCGATATTGGTCAATAATCTGATCACTTCCAGGGTTTTAATCGGCATCGCCTGGGCTTCATCCAGACACAGAATCATCTGCTTGTTGTTGGCATGAATATCCTGTAATGCGGCAGTGATGTTTTTTTCCAGCACATGACGGTTTATATCAGGTTCGTATACAACATTAATTTCGTCAGCGATCGCGTATAACAGTGTTTCAGGTTGCAGATAAGGATTGTAGATATAGGCCGTAACGTAATTCATATCCAGTGATTTTATCAGCTTGCGGCAAAGCAGTGTCTTACCGACGCCGACCTCACCCGTGACTTTGACAAAGCCTTCGCCGCTGCGCAAGGCAATCAACAATACGTTCAGGGCATCCTGATAGCCGGCGCGATTCATGAAGAATCCCGTATCCGGTGTTATGGTGAACGGTAATTCTCTTAAACCAAAATATTTCAAGTACATGTTTTTTGCCTGTTATCGGTTAAAGCTGCTGTCTAAGATTCTTCAGAGAATCCGCTGATTTCTGCAGATTTTCTTTCCATTGCTCATCGCTTTCAACCACAACCGGTTTCAATAAGATAACCAGTTCGCTTTTGATGGTCCTTTTATTGGTATGTTTAAAAAATCTGCCTACCACCGGAGCCTTATCAATATCCCCTGGCGAGGCCGCATCATCATCCACGGCATTCTGCATCAGTCCGCCAATAACGATCACCTGGCCACTACGGGCCCGGACCACACTGTCGGTTTCCCTGACGGTGCTTAATGCCAGCGGTAGTGTTTGCTGTTTGTCGCCTATGGTGAGCGTTTTTTGCTTATCTTCAACCTTGCTGATGGAGGGATGGACATGTAATGTCACTACGCCATTCTCACTAATCTGTGGCGTGACATCCAGGGCGATACCGGAAAAGAACGGTGTCAGGGTAATGTCTGGAGTGCTGGTGGTGGTAGCTGCGTTCGTCACATTATTCGTCGAAATATCTGTGACGAAGAACTCATCCTGACCGACCTTGATGACCGCCTTCTGGTTATTTAAAGTCGATACCCTGGGGCTGGATAATATCTGCACCGTGCCCTGCGTCTTCAGCAGTTCGATGAATGAGGTAAAATCTCCCAGATCCAGGGCCAGGGAAAAAACCCCACCGAAGGCAGAACTCAGGGATTCCACATAGGGAAATTCGCCGGGATTCAGTGTAAATGTTTGACCGGCGATATCACTGACACCAGTTTCATTATACAGCACACTGCCACCGCCAAGCTGGGAGGCTGTCACGCGATTATCTCCCGGTTCCAGCATGGTGGACCAGTTGATTCCCGATTGATGCGAGCTATTTAACTGGACTTCGATAATCTTTGCTTCCAGGATTACCTGCCGTTGCACGATCAATTGCGTCGCCCGCAGGAATGTCTCCACTTCCCTTAACTCAGTTGGCAAGGCGCGCACGACCACCACACCGGATTGCGGATTTACCACGACATTTCTTCCTTCGCCACCGCCGACGATCGCCTCTATCGATGTTTGTAACTCTGTCCAGAACATGGATTCCGGTTGATTTGTCTGTATCCTGGTGCCAAAAGTAGAATTGGAGGAATCCTGGTTTGAATTATTGTCTCTCCCATCACCATCGCTACTGTTGCTGTTTGTTAAAGCGCCTGAACTGACCATAGTCGATGAACTGCCAACACGCTGGACATTCAGATAATTAATCTGGAAAATTTTCGCCTGCATGCGCCCTGGCAAAACCTGAAATCCGTATTCTGTTCTGATAAATTCATAACCATAGACATCGCGGACAGCTTCCAGAACCTGTGGGATGGTGACATCCTTCAGATTCACCGTAATGCTACCCTCCACTTCCGGATGTATCACGATGTTGAACGACGTCCCGTCCACCAGACTCAAGAAAAATTGATCTGCCGGCACATCGGAAACGGAGATATCGTACTTTTCATCGCCGTCCATATCCGGGACCTTGGTGGTGCTCAAATCGATAGCTGGCAGCAGGGCGTCTGTAACCGCACTGGGCAGGGCAGCGGACGTCTGGTTGGACTGGATGGCTTCGTCCACGACCTCCTCCATATCGTCAATCACGTCATCCTTGTTCGGCTGCAATTCGCAGCCTCCCAGAGTCAGGAACACGATTAATAATCCGTATTTTATATAATTAAAAGTCATCTTAATCATCAATTCTCGGACCGATCCAGGGGCTCTGCAGTCCTTGTTTTGATAGCTTTCGGCATTAATCTGAGCACCAGTTGTTTGCGATCAAAATCAAGCACGACTGTATCCGGTGTAATATCGAGGATGACGGCCGTATTGATGGTATCACCCACCTTGACCACCCTGCCGTTGACCACGGCATTCCTGCCGCTGGCTGAGGATCGGATGGCTCGCACATCCCAATCGTTCAATTGCGCTGGTAATACCTCCGTGCTGACCGGTCGGGTGGAATAGTTAGCCGGTCGGGTCGGATCCGGCAGCGCTTCTGCATGCGCATAAGCCAGCGTCATGATACTGATGACTATCAGAACTGATCTTTGAAATGCATATATCATTTCATACACCGATCCAGTTTTTATCCAGGCTGATGGTAAATAAGGACAGGCTTCCGCTTGCTGTCGGATATTCAGTAACTTTGAAGGTGATCTCATCCCAGAAGAAATTCCACTCCAGAGCCTCCAGCTTCCGCATATAATCCAGCGTGGTGAAGAAATCTCCCTCGAACTCGATTTTCAGGCCATGTTTGTAGGCGGTACTTGCTATTGTTTCCTCGGCATCAGGGCCAGTTTCTGTGGCCGCCTTTGCAGATTTATTATCCTGATTCGTTTGCCCGCTTAAGAGCAGGGAGGTCGATCCCAAACTCGTCACTTTCTTCAGGCGCAAGCCATTCGTTTGACCCAGGACCATTTGTAATAATTTCGCCATCTGCTGAGGCGACACCAGATTAGCCGTGGCCTGATTGAGAGACTGATCCAGTGTGGCAAGTTCTTGTCTGAGACGCAGTATCTCCTGTCTGTCCCGTTCTTGCGGGCTGTCCCTGCTAATCGTAGCCATTTGCTGCAATTGCAAGTTTAAGAGAGTCAGCTCGGCATTCTTTTGTAACAGGTTATTCTGGACCTGTTTTTGGCTCACCTGTACTGGTTGCAGGGCGAACATATCGAGGGCAAAGTACATCACGAGTAAAACCCCGCCCAGGATCATGGCGCGTTCCCGCAAATTCAGGTTATCGATTTTAGACTGCAGGGATTTAAGAGCTTTCATCCGGCTTACCCTCAACATGAGTCCCGACCTGAAATATTATCTCCTCGGCTTTCTTATCGGACCGTTCCATGCCTAAAACATTAAATGCCGTACCGGCAAATACCGCTTCCTTTAAAAGTCTTTCCAGATACATCGGTACCAGTTCGGCTGAATAAGTAATGCCGTCCAGGCTCATCGTGGAACCGCCGTTTGCAATCCCGATATCCGTCAACCAGGTGCCATCCACATGTTGTCTCGCGATTGCCTCAAAATGCCTGGTGAATCCTTCGGTATTGGTAAAGGCCCCCTGCCTCAGCAGATCTGCTATCTGCTGCTTCTCTTCCACTTCCCGGGACACGCGGCTTATCTCCTCCTCGAGTAATTTTTCCGTCACTGCATTCGTGGACTGGGCCTGGATGGATTCGATCTGCGTCTGAAGTTTGTCCAGATTTTTTGTCGCTACTGCTTCCTGGTCTTCCAGCCTGTATAGTTGCATTAGCGAATACCCAGCCGTCAGGATGAAAAAGAACAAGGCTATCAAACTCACCTGCAGCATAGCTAAAGCAGAAAAGACTTTTTTCTGCTTGCGAAAGAGGGGTTGATACAGATTTACCTGCTGTTTCATAAGCCTCTGGACTCCTGCCGTAACGCCGTGCCGATGGCCAGCAGGCACTGGGATTGTGCTTGCCGGTCGATGGCAGTAGCGACATCTATGAGGGTATTCACATCCAGAATTCTTGCCTGGATCCCCAATTGCCCCGACAGATACTCGGCCATGCCGGGAATTTCCTTGGCGCCAGGAGTAATCACCAGTCCGGTAACCTGCGGTTGGGAAAAGTGGCTTTCGTAATAATCGAGTGATCGCTGTACTTCAATGACGATGCTGTCCAGCCAACCCTCCACCGCCTCCTGGTCATTGCCATGGATAGCGGTATCCGGCAAGGAGTTATAACCAAACCGGATGCGGCGGGAGAGATACAATGACTCCTGTCTGGTAATCGTAATCAAACCTTCATTTTGTTCGATATAAACCAGCGCCACGCCATTCACATCTTCCGGCAACATGGCGGCAATGTTGCGTAATGCCAGTTCGGGGATATCGATCACTTCCAGGTGCAACCCCGCTGCCACCAGCTTATCAATCCGCTCTTTGACCTGCGCGGATTTTGCGGCGACCACATACATTTTCTTCTTGCCGGCCGACTTGTCATCAGGCACTTCGAAGACGTCAATCACGGCATCATCAATGTGAAAATCTATTAAATCCTTCACCCGCCAGCGGATTGCAGCTCGCAACTCATCCGGTTGCACATCTGGCGCCTCCACCTGCAGCAGACTGTAAGATCCTAATTCCATTACGCTGATGCACAGGGCGCTATCAAGATTATGTGTCTTGATCAGTTTTTTTAAATCGGGATCTGTTTCCTGGCTGGATTGAAAGTCACAGAGTTCCAGTGATGGGGGCACTTCCTTACCACGGCGGATGCCGGCCACGGCAATCCCTTGTGGGTTCGGACAAACCGAAACCAGTAGATCTTTTGCTAACTTCTTTTTACCCAGACCTAGCATTTATCTATCACCTGGTTATCTGCAAACTAACCTGAAATAATGTCTCCTTCTTGAGACGTAATTCCCCCCATTCTTCCTCATACTGAACTTAAGTTTTTCACTCTAACTATATATTGTCAATGGAAATTTTGAAAATTATCGCTATTGAAACCTTCTTATCTGGTTTACGAATGGAGCAACTCTGATGCCAAGTCAGGGGTGGGTCAGCAGAAAAACTGCAATTGTGGCAGGGTTAGTTCAGACTACATACTAACTAATTGATATCTATAATATTTAATTCCACGGTTCGCGAGTGTAGATGATTTCTTTCGGCCGGGAAATTATGCCGAAAGTAGCCCGGCCTTGCGGGTTTTGATCATACGGCCCGTTATTCGAACCATCTTCATCTTCCCAGTCGAACCTGAGGTGATTGAGATTCAAAAGCGACAAATCGATCAGAATATTTGTAAATCCTTCACAGGACGCCCCCGGCGCGGTAAATGACAACAACCCGTCGCCAGAGACTAATGGATTATTGGTTACCGACATCGTAGTCGTTCCGCCCGCTTCACATATCTCGATATCCCCATCCGTTTCCGCGGATTGATTGGTATTCGACAAGGTTAACTCGTTGCTGGCGATACCTGTGCATTGGTCGTCAGTGTTCACGACATAACTCGTGCCATTATAATATTCAGCCGTCAGCGGCACGTTCACGGCTATCATTGTGGAACTGACCTCTTTACCTATGTTAAGCCGGCCGAAGCGCTGCTGCGCCGTGCCGGTGCCGGAACCCGTGATGCCGCTGATGGTTAACGGATCGCAGGTGTCGTTGTCGTCCGGATCGTAGCAGACGTTGTCAGAATCTTTGAGATCGTTCGCCGTGAAGGTGGCGTCCACGTCCGCGTTGAACGGCGCCGCGGCCGCGGTGCCCCGGTCATACATGAAAGAATCACCGCCGCTGCTGCCCGCGGTCAACGATAATGTGCCCTGGCCGTTGTAGTCGGCGGCGGCGCCGAGCGCCGCGTTGTTGCCGTTCACGGAGCCAAACAACAAGGGTTGCCCCGCATCGTCGTAACTGCGGCTCGAAAGCCCGGTGCTGAGCTTCCAGAAACCATTGCCGC
>JACVQI010000235.1 GCA_015661095.1 Gammaproteobacteria bacterium | reverse complement strand
ACGCCTATATCCATGCTTACGCGAACGGCGGCAAACTGGTCATGACGGCATTGGGCGGAACTGGTGTGATATTTCTCGGGCTCTCCGGTTATGCCCTATCCTCCCGTAAGGATTTCAGTTTCATGGGCGGTTTCATCATGGTGGGTGTCCTGGTCGCTTTTCTGGCAGGTATCGGCGCATTAATCTTTAATCTGCCGGCCCTGTCACTGGCGGTATCCGCAATGTTTATCCTGCTCATGTCTGGATACATACTTTATCTGACCAGCGACATGATACACGGCGGTGAAACCAACTATATTATGGCAACTATCGGTCTGTACATTGCTATCTATAATCTGTTCACCAGCCTGTTGCATTTGCTCGGCGTGTTTTCGGGCGAAGACTGATTCTGGATAAAAATATCATCACGAAGAAACCCCGAATATTCGGGGTTTTCTTTTTCGGCTTTGCGCCCGTTAGATTATCTTTTCACTTTCCACTTTTTACTTTTAACTTATTCCTGTTTTCATGCTAGGATTCGTAGCGTTTTCGCTCTCCACATAACTTAATAATAATATCGTCATCAATCCGAATACGGGAGACAGTTCATGAAAATCGGTATTCCCAGAGAGATCTATCCGGGTGAAAACCGCGTAGCCGCGACGCCGGAATCCGCGGAAAAACTGATTAAGCTGGGTTTTTCGGTGGCGCTGGAGTCCGGCGCCGGCGATAAGGCCAAGTTTTCTGATGCCGCCTACCTTGAAGCCGGTGTGGAAATCATCTCGGACACCAAAGAATTATGGCGTTCCTCGGATATCGTCCTGAAGGTCAGGGCGCCGGAAACGCACCCGGAACTATGTCTGGATGAAGTCGAATTATGTCACCCGGGACAAACCCTGATCAGCTTTATCTGGCCGGCGCAGAATCCTGACCTGATGCAGCGCTTGGCCGCCAGAAATATCAATGTCCTGGCGATGGATTGTATTCCGCGTATATCCAGGGCACAGAAACTCGACGCCTTGAGCTCCATGGCCAACATCGCCGGTTACCGGGCGATCATCGAGGCAGCCCAGCACTATGGTCGCTTCTTTACCGGACAGATCACGGCGGCCGGCAAGGTCCCGCCAGCCAAGGTGTTAATCATCGGCGCCGGCGTGGCGGGTCTGGCGGCCATCGGCACGGCAAAAAGTCTCGGCGCCATCGTCCGGGCCTTCGATACCCGGCCTGAAGTCAAGGAACAGGTGGCGAGCATGGACGCGGAATTTCTGGAGCTGAATTTCCAGGAAGACGGTAGCGGCACCGGTGGATACGCCAAGGTCATGAGTCCAGAATTCATCAAGGCCGAAATGGAATTGTTCGCGCGCCAGGCCATGGAAGTGGACATTATCATCACCACGGCCTTAATCCCCGGCAAACCGGCGCCGGAGCTGATTACCGAAGGTATGGTCGAATCCATGAAGGATGGCAGCGTCATTGTCGATCTGGCAGCGGAACAGGGCGGTAACTGCAAATTGACGGTACGCGACCAGGTGGTGGTGAAACACGGTGTTTCCATCATCGGTTATACCGACCTGCCCAGCCGTTTGCCGGCTCAATCCAGCACACTGTATGGGAACAACCTCTGTCATCTGTTGACGGACCTGACTCCGGCCAAAGACGGCAACATCAACATCAATATGGAAGATGAGGTCGTCCGCGGGGCGACAGTGATCAAGGCCGGCGCCATCACCTGGCCGCCACCAGCGCCGAAACTTTCCGCCGCGCCCAAAGCAGTACCCACCAAAGCTGAACCGGCCAGGGCAATACCGGAAAAAGCTGCCGGGGCCGGTCTCATCGGCACGCTCCTGCTGTTCCTGGTGGGCGGCGCTGCGCTGCTTGGCCTCGGCGCGGTAGCGCCGCCGGCATTCATGGCACACTTCACGGTGTTCGTGCTGGCCTGTGTCATCGGTTATATGGTGATCTGGAATGTCACGCCGGCCTTGCATACCCCGCTGATGAGCGTGACCAATGCCGTCAGTAGCATCATCGTCATCGGGGCCTTGATCCAGATCTCGGCTCCGGACTGGTACCTGGTCGTCATAGCTGGATTCGCCACACTCATCACCAGCATCAACATCGCCGGCGGCTTTGCCGTCACCCAGCGCATGTTGCAGATGTTCAGAAAGTAAGGGGCCATAGACATGACCCAAGGTTTGGTAACTGTCTCTTACATCGGCGCGACGATTCTGTTCATTCTGACTCTGGGCGGTCTAAGCCATCAGGAAACCGCGCGCCGCGGCAACCTGTTCGGCATGTTCGGGATGACGCTGGCTATCATCGCCACTGTTCTTGGACCATCCGTCACCGATAATTACTGGCTGATTATTCTGGCCATGCTCATCGGTGGCTCCGTTGGCCTGGTGCTCGCCGCCAAGGTGCAGATGACGCAGATGCCGGAACTGGTTGCCATCCTCCATAGTCTGGTCGGCATGGCCGCGGTCCTGGTGGGTTTCGTCAACTTTATGGATGACAGCATCAGTTTCGCCGGCGTGGAAAAAACCATCCATGAGATTGAAATCTATCTCGGCATCCTGATCGGCGCCGTCACGTTTTCCGGTTCCGTTATCGCCTTCGGTAAATTGAGCGGCAAGATCACCAGTAAACCCCTGCTGCTGCCGGCCCGGCATTGGCTGAATCTCGCCCTGCTGTTGATCACCATCGGGCTGGCCAAAATGTTCCTGGCACAGACGGTGACCGGTGGTGGCAGCTTCACCCTGATCCTGATGACCTTGATCGCGCTCGGTTTCGGCGTGCATATGGTGATGGCCATTGGCGGCGCGGACATGCCGGTCGTCATTTCCATGTTAAACAGCTATTCCGGGTGGGCCGCCGCCGCGACCGGATTCATGTTGAGCAATGACCTGCTGATCGTTGTGGGCGCCCTCGTTGGCAGTAGCGGCGCGATCCTCAGTTACATCATGTGCCGGGCGATGAACCGGCGCTTTTTCGCTGTCATCGCCGGCGGTTTCGGTACGGCTGGCGGCACTGTCACGACCGGCGTTGCGCCAACCGGCGAAGTGGTCCCGATCACTGCCCAGGAAACCGCCGATCTGCTCACCAATGCCAAAGAAGTCATGATCATCCCCGGTTATGGTATGGCTGTGTCGCAGGCCCAGCATACGGTCTATGAAATTACCAAGGCCTTGCGCGAGCAGGGCGTCAAGGTCCGCTTCGGCATCCATCCAGTGGCCGGCCGCATGCCCGGTCATATGAATGTATTACTGGCCGAGGCCCGGGTCCCCTACGATATCGTTTTCGAAATGGATGAGATTAATGAGGAGTTTCCCGACATCGACGTGTCCGTTGTCATCGGCGCCAACGATATCGTCAATCCCTCCGCGCAGGAGGAACCGAACAGCCCCATTGCCGGTATGCCGGTGCTGGAAGTCTGGAAAGGCAAGACC
>JACVQI010000051.1 GCA_015661095.1 Gammaproteobacteria bacterium | reverse complement strand
GAATTCTTTAAATTTTAAACGACTGACTGAAAGATTATCTGCTGCGATAAGTGATGCGGCCTTTGGTTAAATCGTATGGTGTCATTTCGACTACAACGCGGTCACCAGTAAGGATACGGATGTAGTGTTTGCGCATCTTGCCTGAAATATGCGCGGTGACGATGTGACCATTGTCCAGTTCAACCCGGAACATGGTATTGGGAAGTGTATCGACTACGGTACCTTCCATTTCTATTTGATCTTCTTTCGGCATTTGTTCTCCTGTTGAAAAAGTGCATATCTTGCCTGAATTTCATATAACAAGCAAAACTCCCGGCCGTGTTTGCCAGGGGGAAGGTTATCGGGCACGCGGAACATCAGGCAGGGCTGGATCGCGCTGCCACTCGTTGTGAATGTAGTATTCCATGGGACGGTATTCATTTTTGTATTCCATTTTATGACAGCCTTCTATCCAGTAGCCCAGATACAACCATTTTTTGCCGAGCCGCCGGGCCTCTTCAATTTCGAACAAGATGGCAAATTTACCCGGACTAGTACGGGCGTAATCCGGATCATAGAAGGTGTAGACGGCCGACAGGGCGGTGTCCATGTAATCGACGACTGCAATGCAGAGCAATTTGCCGTCGGCCGCCCGCATTTCATAAAAATAAGTCTCGGCCCAGGATGCTATCAGGAATTCCATGTAGTTGTCCCGGGTCGGGTCGTCCATACCGCCACCAGGATGCCTGCTGTCCAGATAACGCTTGTATAAGGCGTAATGTTCAGGATCAAACTCGGCGGAAACACGGTTAATGGACAAGTATCGGTTCCGGCGCAGTGTTCTTAGCTGATTGCGCGAGGGCAGGAATTCGTCAACCGGTATCCGCACCGGCACGCAGCGCGTGCAGGCGGAGCAGTGGGGGATATAGAGGTGTTCGCCGCTGCGCCGGAAACCGCAATCCGCCAGGGCTGAATACAAGCGTGTATTTTTGGGAAAGTGCGGATCGGCGAACAAGGTCACTGCTTCCTGACCGGGCAGATAATTGCAACTATGCGGTGGCGTCGCGTAAAACCCCAGTTTCTGCACTCTGGTCATGCCAGCACTCCCGTTGCGGGCCAGTCGTAGGCGATTACCGGTTGACAATAATGACTCAGGAGATTGACGAACAGGTCACGCTGCATAGGCGTGGCGCCCAGACTTTGCAAGTGCCGGGAATGTACCTGGCAGTCGATGAGCCGGAAATTTTTATCTGTTAATTCCTGCACCAGATACACCAGCGCGACTTTCGAGGCATCCGGGTAACGGCTGAACATGGATTCACCGAAAAACACCTTGCCGATAACTATCCCGTACAAGCCCCCAGCGAGTTCATTGCCGCGCCAGGTTTCGATGGAGATGGCATGGCCCAATCGATGTAATTGCTGATAGGCCGTGGTCATTTCCGGCGTCAGCCAGGTTTCGCCATGGCCACGGCGTGGTTCTGCGCAGGATTGGATGATCTGGTCAAAGCATTGATTGAAGCTGACGCGGTAAATACCTTTCCGTAATGTTTTAAGAAGACTATGTGAGATCTTCAGATTATCCAGTTCCAGCACACAACGGGGATTCGGCGACCACCAGAGGATGGGTTGGCCACTGCTGTACCAGGGGAAGATGCCGCGCTGATAGGCATGCATCAAAGTTGCCGGTGACAGATCTCCGCCGATGGCCAGCAGGCCGTCCGGATCGCGCAAGGCACGGGCCACTGGTGGAAAGTCACTGGCGATGATGTTATCCGCTACCCAGTAGATCTGGTTCGTTTGCGACTGGTGTATGCTGAGTGTCGTCACGGTGTATGGTTAACTCTCTCAGGCTGTCATACAACTGTTGCATCCTTATAGGGCAGATGACTGATCAGTTGCCTGACATATTCGTCAATTTCCACGCTTTCCCGATCCAGAAAATCATGGATGGCCTTTCTGAAGCCCTGGTGCCGGATCCAGTGGTGGGACCAGGTGATCACCGGTTCGAATCCGCGGCTGAGCTTATGTTCACCCTGAACACCGGCATCCAGCGTCGTCAGGCCGTTACGTATGCAATAATCGATAGTCTGATAGTAGCACAATTCAAAATGCAGATTGGAGTACTGGCTGTTACAGCCCCAATGCCGGCCATAGAGCGTGTCTCCGTTCAGCATCGCAAAGGCACCGGCGACATAATTACGGTTCTTGGAAGCCAGCAGTAACAGGGTTTGGTGGGGCAGCCGTTCACTCAATAATTGAAAAAATTCACAGCTTAATCGAGGATTGCCCCAGCGTTTGTGAAAGGTTGAGCAATAAAATTCATAAAAAATCCGCCATAACCGGGGAGTAATCATATCGCCGCTCAGGACTTCTATTTCGAGGCCGGCCTCCCGCACCTGGCGACGCTCGCGTTTAATCTGTTTGCGCTTTTTTGAGGACAGCCGTTCCAGAAAATCATCGAAATCCCGGTATGCATGGTTATGCCAGTGAAATTGAATGCTTTTGCGGGGCAGGAATTGATAGGCGCTATAACCTGGTTCATCGGGCGGATCTTGTAACAGACAATGAAATGAGGAAATCCCCCTGGTTTCGGTGATTTCGACGATAGTCTGCAACAAAACCGCTTTGATTACCTCCGGGCGATCGTGGCTTTTGTCGATTAGTAACCGGGGACCCTGTACCGGCGTGAATGGGATGGCGGAGACCAGTTTGGGATAGTATTGGCCGCCGGCCCGCTCATAGGCATCTGCCCAGGACCAGTCAAACACGAATTCACCATAGGAATTGGTTTTCAGATAGAGCGGCAACGCACCGACCAGCCGTGACTGTTCGTAGACAACCAGGTGCTGCGGAAGCCACCCCTGCGCCTCCAGGCAATCGCATTCCTCCAGTCCCTGCAGAAATTCATAGGATAAAAACGGATTATTGGTGCTGGCCAGGCGGTTCCAGTCAGTGGCCCCGATGGTATTGAGACTGGAGGCTTGCTGGATGGTAAAACCGGAAATGGGGGAAAGATTATTTTGCGGCAAAGTTCGTATACAACTATCGAATTCCGTCACTGTGAGGCAGTGACCGTGACATTCTGTCCGAATACCGATGTCATGGCCCACTTCGAGCCAGCCAGTGAAAATTGCGTTTCCCGGTAATCGCCATTCGCCAGCACAAAGCGAAAGGAGATATTGATGCCGTTCATTAAACTCAACAGGATGGGGGATTCTACTTTGTCGTTTTTGACCTGGCCGAGGATGAACTCCGCCCATTGCGAGCGGGAGATGCAAGGGGCGTCATTAATCGAACGATTCCGGGCTTTGCCCTTGTCTATCTGGAAAGTGGGGCAGGACTTGTCGGTAAGCTGGATAAGCCCATCCGTCAGGGTGAGTCTGCTGCGGATGGTATCTCCGGCATCCCGGTAAATTTCGAGGGTGTAGCCCGCTTCGTTAATGGTTTGCGCGACTTTCGTCTGAGGTTCGGATTCGGCGGTCTGATGGGTGACGATATTCCATTGCGCCGCGGCGACCGCTGGCAGTAACAGCACTGTATACAGGAGGCATATGCAGCCGGAACCGACAAGTGGCAATTTTCGCAAGCTCATGCAGAACCCGGACGGTCAGTGGTTCCGCCGTTATTCGCCGCTATCATTGCCGCGGGTATAGACCGGGAATGGCATGACCTTTCCCTCATTCCCAGTCACATTCGTTATCTTCGCCGTCCCCTGTTTGTTGACTTCGTCGATGCGAATCACGGAATGCATGGGTATATGGAAACGGCTGACGTTCGCGAATTCCGTTTTCAGATTTTCCTCTGATGGATCCACGACCAGGGAGGATTTTTCTCCAAAAACAATCTGTGCCACCTCAATAAAGCCGAACAAATTGCCTTGACTGATGCTTTTCGCGAAGATCTCGTAAACCTTGCCCTGATTCAGAAAAATTATTTTATAGAAAGCATTTTTCGACATAATGGTGCTCTTACTTATGAGGATTAATTATAGCCCGCCTGTAATTTCAAGAATACGAAATTAATGCGGGTTAGCAGCTATCACTTGCAGCTATCCAGGCGTGGGTAAATTCCATAATGTCTTCTGAATCTCCAATGGTATGAAACAATGCCGGCAACCGGTTTGCTAGTGGTGGTGGTTATTTCCGGACGTTTTGAAGGTTCCAACCGGCTGGGGTGGAAGGGGGTATTGTACCGTGGATAGCGTGCTCACTGGACAGGAACTATCGGGGATATATGTTGTAAGAAAGCCCTAACCCGCGGCAAATACCGGTCTGGCAGGTAGCCGGTTAGCGTTTAAAGCATGATTTTCTCTTGCAGAAGCAGAAATATCTGCTGAAAACGGCTGGATTCTGGCCAATATAATGATAGAATTCTTCCTTAATAAACATTATCCTATGCGAGTTTTTAGCTAATTCAGTTTAAGTATGGCCCAAGCTTCAAAAAAACGTAAGGCGCAGGAACCATTCGCGGCTGCCTTGGCGCGAAATATCAAGGAGATCGGCTTCATTTCATTAGGGGGCATCTCGGTATATTTGGCCATTGCGCTGTTTACTTACGACCCCGGCGATCCTGGTTGGTCGCAGGCCGTGTCTACCGAGATAATCCATAACAAGGCCGGTGCCGTTGGTGCCTGGATCTCGAATTTCCTGTTGTATTTGTTCGGTTACATGGGATATCTGATCCCCGTCATGCTGATTTTCGATGGCTGGCGCATCTTTAAATCCAGAGAGCAAAAACAGGCACTGGATAATTTCATACTGGTCATGCGGATCACTGGTTTCCTGCTGGCGTTGTCAGGGTTTTGCGCCATCGCCTGGTTGTATTTCAGTTCCGGTTCCTATTTACCCCATGCCCTGAGAGGCGCTGGTGGTATCTTCGGCGATGCCATTGGAACATTATTATTAAGTACCTTCGGAGAACTTGGCGGCACCCTGATGATGCTGTCTGCTTTCCTGATAGGGGTAACCCTGTACACAGGATTTTCGTGGTTCACATTGATGGACACCACCGGTCACATCACACTGGAAGTATTCAACTCGCTGCATGGGGCCGGCCGCCGTTACAATGATTTTTCCGAGGGTCGTAAGGCCCGGCGCGAACGCGAGTTCGTCGTCAAGCTGGAAAAGGAAAAGGTGGAACACCGCTTACCGCCACGGATTGATCCGATAATTTCAGGTCTCGAATCCGGAATCCGGGCGGAAGAGGAGAAGCAGGAATTTTTATTCAGTCCGCCGGCCGATTCGGTATTACCCCCGCTCAGTCTGCTGGACAAACCCCCGCCTGCGAAAAGTCAATATTCCAAGGAGGCACTGGAGGCCATGTCGCGCCTGGTGGAGTTGAAGTTGCGTGATTTCGGCGTTGAAGTGGAAGTCGTGGCGGTGCATCCCGGGCCGGTTATCACCCGCTTTGAGTTGTTGCCTGCGCCAGGCGTCAAAGGCAGTCAGATCAGCAATCTTGCCAAGGATCTGGCCCGCTCCCTGTCAGTCATCAGTGTCCGGGTAGTGGATGTGATACCGGGCAAATCCGTCATCGGTCTGGAAATCCCGAATGAAAACCGGGATCTGGTGACGCTGGGTGAAATACTGAACTCGAAGGAATATGAAATCGTCAGTTCGCCGTTGACCCTGTGTCTGGGCAAGGACATCAGCGGCCAGCCGGTTGTGGCCGATCTCAGCAAGATGCCGCATCTGCTGGTAGCCGGCACCACCGGTTCCGGCAAGTCGGTGGCCCTGAATGCGATGATTATCAGTATCCTGTATAAATCCACCGCCAGGGACGTACGCATGATCATGATCGATCCGAAGATGCTGGAACTGTCGGTGTATGAAGGCATACCGCACCTGCTGTCGCCAGTGGTCACGGATATGAAAGAGGCCGCTAATGCCCTGCGCTGGTGTGTCGCGGAAATGGAGCGGCGTTACAAGGTCATGGCGACCCTCGGTGTTCGTAATATCGGCGGTTATAACCGCAAGATTCGCGACGCGGCTGATAAAAAACATCCAATCCCGGATCCGTTCTTCGTGGCCGTGAACGAAAACGAACCGGCACCGCCCCTGCAGGAGTTACCCTATATCGTCGTTATCGTCGATGAACTCGCCGACATGATGATGACGGTGGGTAAAAAGGTGGAGGAACTCATCGCCCGACTGGCGCAGAAGGCCCGGGCTTCCGGCGTGCACCTGATCCTGGCGACACAACGGCCTTCCGTAGACGTTATCACCGGCTTGATCAAGGCCAACGTCCCGGCCCGCATTGCCTTCCAGGTATCCTCAAAAGTGGATTCCCGGACCATCCTGGATCAGATGGGCGCGGAAAGTCTGCTCGGTCACGGTGACATGCTGTTTCTGCCGCCGGGCACCAGTATCCCGAAACGTGTTCACGGTGCCTTTATCGATGATCATGAAGTACATAAAGTCGTCAATAATCTGAAAGGCCGGGGTGAACCGGATTATCTGGATGAAATCGTCATGGGGCCCAATGAAGGGGGCGCTGAACCCATCCCCGGCATCGAGACCAGAGAGGTCGATTTCGATCCCCTGTATGACGAAGCGGTCAGAATCGTGACCGAGACCAGAAAGGCTTCAATCTCCTATATCCAGCGACGTCTTAAGATCGGTTATAACCGGGCGGCGCGTATGGTTGAGGAAATGGAGATTAGTGGCCTGGTAGGACCGCTGGAAAGCAACGGCAGCCGTGAAGTTCTGGCGTCGCCGCCACCGCCAATAGATTAAGGTTGAAAGTATAAAGTTAAAAGTGTAAAGATGGTTAATGGAAAAATTTTGTAGAAATCACACATTACGATTTCTTTTCACTTTTCACTTTTCACTTTTCACTCTCTCGTTGTTGATTTCAACGACTTCACCTGCAGTGACTTCTGCGCATGTCCTCGACGAATTCCTGACCGGGCTAGAGACTTATTCCGCCGCCTTTGAGCAGCAACTCTATGATGATACCGGGATGGAGCTGGAAAAATCCGTCGGCGTATTTTACATGCGCCGGCCAGGTATGTTTCACTGGGCCTATCTGGAACCCTATTCGCAGATCATCATCAGTGACAGCATCACCTTGTGGATATACGACGAGGATCTGGAACAGGTGAGCATCAAAACCATCACTAATCAGATCGACGAATCACCCGCCGCAATCCTGGGTGGTGATGTTAAAATAGAGGAACATTATGTCGTGGTCGAACAGGAAGCCGAGGGCGATATAAAATGGCTGGAACTGACACCCCGTGATCTGGAATCGCAATACGAAACCATCCGTCTTGGTTTTAACCAGGATCATCTGATGAAGATGGTCTTGTTCGATAACCTCGGCCAGAAAAATTTGATCACTTTCCTCGACACCAAACGTAACACCACCTTGAATCTGGAACTGTTCAGTTTTACGCCGCCGGAAGGCGTGGACGTGATCGATAACCGTTGATTCACAGGTGCATAACACTATGCCCGACGCCCAGGATTACCGCCCGCTCGCCGACCGGATACGGCCGCGCAACCTGGAGGAATTTGTCGGTCAGGAACATCTGCTGGCTAAAGGCAAACCCCTGCGTACGGCCATCGAAAGCGGCCGCCTGCATTCCATGGTGTTCTGGGGGCCGCCCGGCACCGGCAAGACCACGCTGGCGCGCATGATCGCGGATTCCTGTGCGGCCCAGTTTCTGTCCATTTCGGCGGTATTGGGCGGGATCAAGGAGATACGGGCGGCGATAGATCAGGCCCATAAATACCGGGAAGTCTATAACCGGGACACTGTTTTATTCGTCGATGAGGCCCATCGCTTCAACAAGGCGCAGCAGGATGCCTTTTTACCGCACGTTGAAAACGGCACCATTACCTTCATCGGCGCTACCACGGAAAATCCCTCCTTCGAATTGATCAACGCCTTGCTGTCACGGTTACGCGTTTATGTGCTGAAGCCGCTGACCCTGGAAAATATCGAAGCCGTTATTCGGCATGCTTTAACCGACGTTGAGCGCGGACTGGGCGGACGGGCATTGCGACTGGAGGAACAGGCTTTACGGAAGCTGGCGAATATAGCCGATGGCGATGCCCGCAAGGCCCTGAACCTGCTGGAAATAGCCACAGACCTGGTGGAAGCTGATCTAATCAGCGACCAGTTAATCGAAGAGGTCATCAGTGGCGGCGGTATCCGCCGTTTCGACAAGGGCGGCGAGGCCTTTTATGACCAGATCTCGGCTTTGCATAAAGCCGTCCGTGGCAGCGACCCCGATGCATCGTTGTATTGGTACGCGCGCATGCTGGATGGCGGCTGCGATCCCCTGTATATCGCCCGTCGGGTGGTGCGGATGGCCTCGGAGGATATCGGCAATGCCGATCCCAGGGCCTTGCAGTTGGCCCTGAATGCCTGGGATACCCAGGAAAGGCTGGGATCACCGGAAGGGGAACTGGCCATCGCCCAGGCGGTGGTTTATATGGCCTGCGCCCCGAAGAGTAATGCCGTGTACACGGCCTATAACGCCGCCATGCAAAGCGCCAGGGAACACGGATCGCTGGAAGTCCCGTTACACCTGCGCAATGCACCGACAAAATTGATGAAAGCACTGGATTACGGCAAGGATTATCGTTATGCCCATCATGAGGAAGGCGCCTTCGCGGCCGGCGAGAATTATTTACCGGAAGGGCTGGAAGGAGAGCGCTATTATTTTCCGACCGACCGCGGCCTGGAGATCAAGATCAAGGAAAAGCTCAACCAACTAAGAGATCTGAATAAAAAAAATAATAAACACAGAGGCACAGAGCACACCGAGTAAAAAATAAATTGTTTAAAGCAGAAAGTAAATATATTTGAAATTCACATCTAGTAAAGAATAATTTCCGCACTTCTGTTAAATAATATTTGTTACCTATTCGCAGTCAAGTCTATAGTTCCGATAAATAGTATCACACAGTCAGCAACATATATTTTCTCTGAGTTCTTTGTGCCTCTGTGTTTTATATTTAAACAGTGATTGATAAGATTTGATAAACTGCGCACTATCAAATCCATGAACCTGTCATAAATGATGATTATCCTTGTCATAGCGGTTGGCGGTGCGGCCGGCGCCTTGCTCCGTTACTGGATGTCGAGCGGAATTCATGCCGTGTTTGGTCAGGGCTTTCCGTACGGCACACTGACGGTAAATATTACCGGCTCGGTATTGATGGGCTTAGGTTATATTTTACTGAGCGAGCGGATGCTTGCCGGGGTTGAATGGCGCGCCGGACTGCTGGTCGGTCTGCTTGGCGCCTTTACCACTTTTTCGAGTTTCTCGATAGAAACCCTGAATCTGATTGAAGCGGGGCAACCCCTGCGCGCCGGGATGAACGTTTTACTGAGTGTCAGCCTGTGTCTGATCGGTTGCTGGCTGGGCATGGTGATCGGGAGGCAAGTATGAGCGATTCGGAGATTTTGGTAACCCGGATATATCTGCATGAAAGCACCGCGCACATGGAGGAATTACTACGGTATCTCCACGATGACAGCAAGGTGCGCGGTGTGACCGTTTTTCGCGGGATTACCGGCTTCGGTAACTCCGGCAAATATCATTCATCGAAATTGATCGACATGTCGCTGGACCTGCCCGTCGTCATCGAGTTTTACGATACCCCCGACAAGGTCATGGCGATTATCGACCATTTGAAAACAACGATTAAACCGGGCCATATTGTATATTGGCCGGCCAAAGTTAACGAATAAAGGGGATTAGATCTCACCATGCTGGACCCGCAAAAAATCAGAAACAACCTGCCGGAGATCAGCGCCGCGCTGGCCAAGCGCGGCGTGCAGCTCGATACGGAAAAACTGGCGGCCCTGGAGGCACGCCGTAAGAAAAACCAGATAGAGACCGAAGCGTTGCAGTCCGAGCGGAAACGCAGGTCGAAAGAGATCGGCAATGCCAGGGCGGCCGGTAAGGACACACAGCCCTTGCTGGCGGAAGTGGAAGCCATCGGCGCCAAAGTCGCTGCGGCGGAAGCGGGGCTGGCAATCATCCAGCAGGAATTACAGGATCTGCTTATCAACATCCCGAATACACCCCATAGTTCCGTGCCCGCGGGCCGGAATGAAGCGGACAACCTAGAGGTGCGACGGTGGGGTGAACCAAAAAAATATGTTTTTGAACCGAAAGACCACGTCGATTTGGGCGCGGCGCTGGGATTGATGGACTTTGAAACCGCGGCCAAGATAGCCAGTGCCCGGTTTGTTGTCATGAATGGCGCCATCGCCAATCTGCATCGGGCCCTGATCCAGTTGATGCTCGATACGCATACCCGTGAGCATGGCTATACGGAAGTCTATGTTCCGTACCTGGTGAATCCGGACAGCCTGTTCGGTACCGGGCA
>JACVQI010000234.1 GCA_015661095.1 Gammaproteobacteria bacterium | reverse complement strand
GATCCGGGATGGCAGCGCCGGTCGGCCGGATGTGTATATGTGGTATAACTATAATCCGGTATTCTCCAACGGCAATTGTCAGGAGAATATCGATATTCTGAAGGACGAAACGCTGATCCCCTACACCGTTGCCGTTACCCCGTTCTACGATGAGTCGGCGGCACTGGCCGATCTGATCCTGCCCGACGCGGTGTACCTGGAGAACTATGATTTCGAGGACGGCCTTTCGGCAAACCAGATTCCCGAGTATTACATCCGCCAGCCGGTTGTCAAACCCCAGGGCGAGGCGCGGGATTTCAAGGACGTCTGCTGCGACCTGGCGCAACGCCTGGGGTTCCCGCTGGGCTTTGCCTCCGCCGAAGAATTTTTACAAAAGGCTTGCGAGCTGACACCCGGTATCAGTGATAAGGCTGGTGGCTTCGCTGGCATGAAGCAATGGGGTGTCTGGTCCGACCCGCAGGCGGAGCCGCAGTATTATTCTTACCGGCAGTCAGTCAGCGACGAGGCCATCCGTCAGGATGGCGTAATCCTGGATGCGGCCAGTGGGGTGTACTGGAACTGGCGCAGTGCTGGAGTCAAAGACGAAACCGAAGCCAAAACCAGGGGCTACCGGCAAACCCCCGGCGCCTACAAGGGGTATGTGGCGCAAAAGATCGGTGAACAGATTTATCGGGGATTTCCACCGGATGTCATCAACAAATCAGGATTGTTTGAAATGTATTCGCCCATCCTCGAGGCCATAGGATTGCCACCGCTGCCTGCTTACGCGCCGGTGCCCGAACATGCGGACCTGGCTGAGGATCAGGTCATCCTGACCACTTACCGGGTCAATGTCCAGACCCTGTCCCGCACCCAGAATTGCCGTTGGCTGGATGAGATCAATGGCGACAATCCCGCCTGGATCAATACACAAACCGCCGCAGCCAGGGGCATCGCCGATGGCGACCGCATCAAACTGGCCACCGCACTGGGAGAGATTGAAACCACCGCGCGCGTGACCGAAAACGTGGTGCCCGGCGTGGTGGCGATATCCAGTCACGGCGGCCGCTGGGAATACGGCCGTTATGCCTCCGGTAAAAAAGCCCCGTTCAGTGTGGATCAGGATACGCCTTACGAGCAATTTAAATGGTGGAGCAATCATAGCTCTCACCCCAATCGCATTATCGAAAACGTGGCGGAACCCATCAGTGGCCAGCAACGCTGGATGGATACAGTGGTGACCTTATCGAGGGTCTAATACTGTTATAGCTATCGGCAGCTTTACCTGTCAAAATAATTCTATAAATTCAAGTGAGGAAGATTATGTCCGCTGATTTAATAACACCTGATCCTAAACCATCCAAATCCAGATCCGGGTTGATCGGGCGCGTCAAACGGGCGCAGGAATGGTGGTACCGGGAATTCCGGCGCATCATCGGCGCCTGGGTGTTCGCGCTGGTATTACTGTTTATCGGCACGATTATGGTCGTTCTGGTGGATACCACGGACTTTCTGTTCTCCACCAACGTATTCTGCGGTACGGTCTGTCATGTCATGGAATCGACGGTCTACAAGGAACTGCAGGAGTCGACGCATTGGACGACGCCGACTGGCGTGCGGGCCACCTGCGCCGATTGCCATGTGTCGGGGCGACTTTCCCTGGCCATGGTCGATCACTTCATCGGTACCGGTGAACTGTTCGTCTGGATGACCAATGATTTTTCCAAACCGGGGGCGTTCGAGGAATTCCGGCCCGCGGCCGCGAACCGGGAACGCTTCAAGATGCTGGGCAACAACAGCGAAACCTGCGCCCATTGCCACGTCATGGAGGGTATCAAACCGGAACGTATTCGCGGTCAGAACGCGCATAAGGACGCCATTGACAGGAACATACCCTGTATCGCCTGCCACTTCAATCTGACGCACAAGGAGGTTGAACCATCCGAGGCATTCCTGAACGCCGTAGAGCAATATCTTGGCCAGGGTGAGGAGACAACGGAAGAGGAAGTGACGCCTGATGAGTCCGGCGAAGAACCGGCAGCGGGCGCAGAAGAAGTGTTATAGCAATTCATAACACTATATTTTGAGTGGGTTATCTCACGCTGATTATCGTAGTGCAAAAAAATTACTAAGTTATTCGTGGAGGTTGAAGTGAACCAATCAGATAAGATCAAAGTAGTCAAGAAACTGGGCGGCTGGGAAAGAATGGCCATCTTCTCCGGGGTTATCCTTTCGGTACCACTATTTACATTACTCGGTACCGCGGTTTATGCCCTCGTTACTGACCGCCCGGATGCTCATATGGGTGTCTTGTTAACTATTATCTCAATCCTGGTGTTATGGGCCATCGTCTGGGGCACGCTTTGGATAGTATCCGCGTTCAGGGAAGAGAATGGGGAGGAAAACGACAATATGGACAGTTCCGCGGCGGACATGCTGGCGACACTGCAAGAAGAAAACACCCGCTTGAAAAAGCAATTGGCGGAATTGACCAAAGGCAAGTAGTAAGAAGGACTGCTGTCAGAAGACAGAATCCGGAAGGTATTTGCTTCATTTAATGGAATTTCCTGCTGGAACTTCTCTATCCATTTCGTCGTACCGGCCTTGACCCAGTATCAACTACGGGGCAGGTCGAGTAGGGTGTGCACGTCGTTCGTGCACACGCGGTTACATTATTCTTGAAGTTGAGAAATAATAGGAGACTTTCTGCGTGGGCATAAACAACATGCCCACCCTACGACTCCTCACTCTTAACTCCTCACTTCCGTCAGGTGTGCAGCAGCAGGTATATCGTCAACACGGTGCAGAATCCAGCAAAGCCATAACACAGCCAGCGGAAGAAGTTTCTACCCCAGATTGTTCAGGCTGAGGGATACGGACAACACGGACGAAATTGTTATCACCTGATACAGGGCGTTAGAATTATATATGCTTGATCGTATATACGACTAAGCGTATATTATTTTTTATGACAATCTCTGTCCAGCTACTCATACAGGCACTTAATGATGCAACCCGGCTACGTTGTCTGCAACTCCTGCAGCGGGAAGGGGAAATGTGCGTATGCGAAATTACCTATGCCCTGGACGTAATCCAGCCCAAAGTCTCCCGTCATCTGGCAATACTTAAGGAAAACGAAATAGTCATCGACCGCCGCAATGGCCAGTGGATCTACTATAAACTGAATCCGGCCATGCCAGACTGGGCAAGCAAGATACTGGCGGCGGCCTGTGACGGGATATCCAGAGAACCACAATTTAAGACTGATCGGACACGATTAGACAAAATGCCGAACCGTCCCGTAAATAGTCATTGTGCCTAAGCAGGCGTTGCTTATCAAAATAAATGACACCTGAAAGGATTTATCGAATTTTATTCCTGTGCACCGGAAATTCCTGCCGGTCACAAATGGCGGAAGGATGGGCGCGGCATCTGGGAGGTGATCTCAT
>JACVQI010000233.1 GCA_015661095.1 Gammaproteobacteria bacterium | reverse complement strand
CTTGTAGGTAACAGAAAGCTGTCTCTGGAGTTCCTTGGCCGGGACGCCATGCCGGGAAGTGGTGAACAGGTACATGGCATAGAACCACTTTTGCAGGGGCGTCCGGGAGTTCTCGAAAGGGGTATCGACCATCGGGCTGATCTGAAAAGCGCACCACTGGCAGGCATAAACAGGCCGCTTTTTAACCCGGTGAAACTTGCTGTTTTTGCCGCATTTCGGGCAATCCAGCGTTTCGCCAAAGCGGGTTATCATCAGGTGATGCAAACAGGCGTCATCTGTCGGGAATTCTTTGAAAAACTCAAGTACATTCAGTTGGTTACTCATACTTCGCTCCTTTGTTATGAGTAACTATAGCTTAAAGAACTACTTGAGTCAAGGGGATATACGCCTATATTACTTAAAAACATTTGATATTTATAAGTATATTCCTACATTTCATGTGCGCTTATCAGCCGTAATTACTGACGACAGCGTGACTGAATAAGCGGCGAAAATTTGCCGTAGTTGCTTCGGCAATAACCTCGACCGTCTGTCCTCGCACAGCCGCGATATGTTCCGCGATATGGCGGACATACGCAGGTTGGTTTTGCTTGCCCCGGTACGGTACGGGGGCCAAATAGGGCGCATCGGTTTCAATCAATAATCTGTCCAGCGGGGTGTTTTTTGCCACTGCCTGTAACGCCTGGGCACTTTTGAATGTAACAATCCCGGACAATGAGATATAGAAGTTCAAATCCAGTGCGCGTTCGGCGGTCTCCCAGTCGTCGGTAAAACAATGCATGACACCCCCCACTTCGCTGGCGGATTCCTGCTGCAGGATGGCGATGACATCGTCCCGGGCCTCGCGTGAGTGAATAATCAACGGTTTGTGAACCATGCGTGCGCTGCGTATATGATTTCTGAAACGATCTCTCTGCCAATCCAGTTCCCCCTGGCTGCGGAAATAATCAAGCCCGGTTTCCCCTATCGCGACAACTTTTGGATGATCGGCTAATTGCGCTAATAGTTCGATCGAGGGTTCCTGCGCAACTTCGGAATTCGGGTGGACGCCCACGGAGGCGGACAGGCATGGATAGGTTTCCACCAAAGACAGCAACCCGGGAAAGGACTCGAGGTCGATGCAGACGCACAACATATGGCCGACGCCATTAGCCAGGGCTGCTGCGATGACGGCCTGATTGCCCCCTTCAGCTTCAATAATGGGGATGTGACAATGACTGTCGATTAACATCAAGTTAAAAGTGAAAAGTATAAAGGTAAAAGATAAAGTCTATCTCTTTATACTTTAGACTTTTTACTTTGTACTTAGATGGTGTGCGTCGCCCGGTCGGACTTCAGTGCACCGGCCAGCTGGTTTTCAATTTTACTACGGGTTGCGCCTTTATCCAGTTCGCTGAATTGCACGCCGATCCCGGCAGTCTTGTTACCCTGGGCGCCCTTGGGGGTGATCCACACAACCCGGCCGGCGACCGGCAGTTTTTCCTTGCTGTCAGTCAGCGTCAATAACATAAACACCTCGTCACCCAATTTATAGGGTTTGGCCGTCGGTATGAACAAACCGCCGTTTTTAATAAACGGCATATAAGAAGCATATAGCGCGCTTTTATCGCGTATCGTCAGAGATAATATACCTTGTCTTGGATCTCGGGCGCTCACGGTCTGTTCCCCTTAAGAATGTTTACCTGTCGTTTGCCAGTGAATGATCATATTTTCCAGGACACCTTGTTCATTCAGGTTAAATGGCCCCATCAGGGCCTGATAATGCTGTGCAGCCTCATCATAGCATGCAACCAATCCTGCTAAGTCTAATTCATTTGCCAACTCTTGCAAATAAGGCAAGCCGGAAGAGTTCCCGGTTTGAGGATTGCCTGGGGCTAATTTCAGATGTGTCATTTGCTGAAAGAACGACATCAGCCAGAGTAATACCTGTTCGGCATCGAAACTCAGCCATTTTTCGGCAATTTTGACCACATTGACATTCGTACGCCGGATATCAATCAGGTCCTGTAACAGGCTTTGGCGCTTACCGATCGGATCCTGTTCCAGCAATTGCAGGGCTTTTAATGGCGCACCTTGCGCGATTTCGAGCAATTCCGCCATATCGATATCGTTAGTGCCGGCGTTCTGCCACAGCCAGGAGATGGTCGTCGCGGAATAACTCGGGTGAAATATCAAACGCTGGCATCGGCTGCGTATGGTGACAGGGAGCAGACCGGGTTGATGTGAAATCAGCATAATCAATGTATCCGCAGGCGGCTCTTCCAGCGTTTTTAATAAGCTGTTGGCGGAACTCCGGTTCATAGCTTCCGCAGGATCGAAAATGGCGATTTTCTTGCGGCCGTATTGATTGGTCTGCTGCATGAAGGCGATGAGTTCGCGCACCAGGTCCACCTTGATTTGTTTTCCGGTTTCCTCCGGTTCAAGCAGCATGAGATCGGGGTGATTGCCGGCATTAAACAGCAAACAGGATTTGCAATTACCACACATGAAGTCAGCACCAGCCTGGTGGCACAGGAGCCGCGCTGCGAGCACATTGGCGAAATGTCCCAGACCGATCCCGTCCGGACCAGTCAGCAGCAAAGCGTGATGCAGTTTATTCTGACTGATTGCCGCGGCGAGTAATTGCCATTGACTGGTTTGCCATGGTAAAAGTTCTAACATAATTTTCGCGCTGCCAGTATGGAGTCGATATCCTGTTGAATCTGCTGCAATGGCCGGTTCGCATCGATGACTTGTATCCGTTCCGGTTCCGATCTGGCCAGTTCCAGATATTCCTGCCGTACCCGTTGGAAAAAATTTACCGTCTCCGACTCAAACCGGTCTGCTTTGCTCCGATGGTTGGCGCGTCCGAGGCCGATTTCAATGGGGGTGTCGAGTAATATGGTCAGATCCGGTTTCAGACCCTCCTGCACGAATGCCTCCAGTATCTGAATCTGCTGTCTGTCGATCTCTCTGCCACCGCCCTGATAAGCATAGGTGGCATCGGTAAATCGATCACAAATGACAACCTTGTTCGCTTTAAGTGCGGGAATGATGATTTCCTGCAAATGCTGAGCTCTGGCGCTGAAGATCAGCAGCAATTCAGTCAGGTCACTGATGGGTGAGGACGTTGCATGCAACAAAATCTCGCGTATGGCCTCGCCGGTTTTCGTGCCACCTGGCTCCCGGGTTAACACCGTTTGAAAACCATGCTGTTCCAGTCGTTCCCTGATATAGAGCGCATGGGTGCTCTTGCCGACACCTTCGATACCTTCTAACGTGATGAATACGCCTGCTCTCAAGAATATCTCCAAAACATCTAATTAATTGTCTTTATCGGGCCTGGCGTTATTGTTTGTGTAATTGATATTTTGCGACGGCCTGATTATGTTTGTGTAATTGATATTTTGCGACGGCCTGATTATGTTCTTCCAGTGTCACCGAGAAATAATGCCTGCCGTTATCCATGGCGACAAAATACAATGCTTTCCCGGGTTCCGGCTGCAGCGCCGCCCGAATGGAATCCCGTCCGGGTGAGGCAATTGGGGTCGGGGGCAAACCAGGATATAAATATGTATTATAAGGTGAATCCAGATTCAGATCCCGAGTGGTGATATTACCGTTAAAAGGCGTAAATTACCGTGGGATCGGTCTGTAATTTGATGCCGCGTTGCAGTCGACGGACGAAGACTCCGGCGATTTTATAGCGTTCATCCGGGGCAGCGGTTTCTTTTTCGATAATCGATGCCATGATCAAGACCTGGTAGGCATCCTGGTAGGGTAAGTCCGGAGCCCGTTGCTGCCATTCCTCCGCCAGCACCTTTGCCATGGTGTTGTAGGAGCGTTGCAGGAATTCCAGGTCGCTGGTACCCGCCGGGAACATGTATGTATCAGGGAAAAAACGCCCTTCCGGATGCAGACCGGTATGCCCCAGTTGATCCATTATGGTGGCAGGAGCCGCTTCGCTCAGGGTATGTTGCAGATGCTGATTGGATCTTACAGCGTCCAGGATCTGTTTGAATGTCCAGCCTTCCGGTATGGTCAGGGAATATTGGATGACCTTGCCGGAAACGATCAATGACAGAAATTGCAGTGGTGTCAGGCCCGGCCGGATTTCATATTCGCCAGTTTTTATCGAACCGGCCAGGTCCTTGCTGCGACCCGCGAAGTTGACAAAATACGGATGTGTTATCCACCCCCGCCGCACCAGCATATTGCTTATCGCCGTCAAACTGTCGCCTGGTTCTATCCGAAGTATTGCTGTCTCATGCAGGCTCATCGGTTGATTTAATTGATGTTGAAAGGCCCAATAGCAACCCATGCTACAAACCAGCATCAAACTTGCGATGGTGATAACAATAATCAGTCTATGTTTCTTCATTACTTCACGAACCAAATCTCAGGTCACTTAAAGTAATCAGTCAGCGAGGACATTATCAAGGGCCAGGTAACGGCCCAATGTCTCAGTCAGCTTGTGGGTTATCCAAGTCGTTTGAAAATAATCGTCCCGTTGGTGCCGCCAAATCCGAAAGAATTGGATAGCGCCACATTAATCTCCATACGCCTTGCCTTATGCGGGACATAATCG
>JACVQI010000050.1 GCA_015661095.1 Gammaproteobacteria bacterium | reverse complement strand
GGCCGGCATGTGCTTCTGCTGTGCCATACTCCTGTTATTGCTCCGCCCACCCAGACGTCGAGCTGCTTGAGTTGAAAACACACCGCGGCTGGAGCGCTAATTTGCTGCAAGCGCCGCGAAATCAACACTACGTCTCCAGACTTAAATTGATAATGTCGCGCCACGCTGCCGCCGATAACAAACCGCGATGATGGAAAAATAATGTCTGCGCCAGCAGCCGGAAGTAAGGTTTGCTGATTAACCTGTCGTACAGGCGGTTGTTGATTGGCAGATGATCAAACAGGTATCTCAGACTGCTCTTGAAATAATATCGTGGTAATTCCCGTCGCAGCGCCCGGCCGGGATTTTCCCCCTGATGTAACAGGTGTTCCGCCACCATTTGCCCGGCCTGCTCGCCGATATGAATGGCCGGGTGTATGCCGCCCGCGGTCAGCGGCGAAACCATACCGGCGGCATCGCCCAGTAACAGGACCGACTCCGTATAAAAGGGATGGACCAATCCGCCACAGGGAATCAGTCCCGCGCGCCGCACCGGTTTTACTGTGGTGTCGATAGGCCAGTGGCGGGACAATTTCGCCAGCAAGCGATCGAAATCCGGGGGTTCGGGCGCGCGGGTGGCCATGCCGATGCGGACATCACGGATACCGGGGACGATCCAGGCGATGTAGCCGCGGGCGAGATCCTGATCCAGAAAAACATGCAAATGCTTCGGGGACAACCCTGCTGGTGGCTGGAAATCGGCCTCAACGCCCAATAAAAACTGTTGATTGCGGCCCAGCGCAAATTGCCTGGCGACGCGGGACCGCGAGCCATCGCTACCGATTAAATATCGGCACCGTGTTTCCGTCCGCGCTAATACATGATAGCCATCTTGCCTTTCCGAACCGTTATAGATACTGCCATAGCGGATCGAGGCGCCGGATTGGATGGTCTGCTCTGCGTGCCAGCGCAGCAATGAGCGCGTATCCGTGGCCAGGAAATAATAATCCGGCGCATGCAGATCCAGATAGTCCATATTGGGACTGTATAACCTGACCTGATCGATTTTATTGCAGTAACGGGCCGGGGGGTTCCAGGTTTCGGCGAGTTCCTTGACCAGAATACCGGTGGTATGGATTTTTGTGCCGGGCCAGGGATTTTTTTCCTGCACCATCACCTGCAGACCCTGTCTTGCCAGTGTCTGTGCACATGCCAGTCCCGCGAAACCGGCGCCTATGAGAATGACATCGTGGGTCGTGTTTTTCATGAATTTTATATCTCTCATTTTAGCAGATTAAAAAGGAGTCCTGGACCGGGTAATCCACGTGGACGTAGATCCCGGCCAGGACAAGCGGTTTGATCAGGGGCCGGCGCGCGAGGGTCGACGCCGGGCCGGATTATAGCCCGCATATCTCACCACCCGCCTACTGCGGTCGCCGATCTGCTCGGTGTGCCGTACCGTACTCCCTCAGGCCGCTTCGACATAGTGTCAGCTATGCCATCAGCGTCCTTCAGTCCGTGCGGCCCGCCACGCCGGCACCTCGACGCCCTCGTGACGTCAGGCAGTGAAATATGCGGGCTGGTCCATGGCTGCTGGTTCACCTCCTTACCGCCATGGCACCATCCGGCCCGTGTCGTCTCGGGGAGGATTCGCGCCGGTAAACCCCTGACCGTGGTTTCAGTTAATACAACGCTGGCAACCACACACCCCAATTTGGGAGAAAATACACTGACTTGGTTGAACATGATCATTTGCTGCTCCGCTGGCCGGGAATATCCACCTGTTTCATCCTGCCGTCAGTGTGTAGCTGGATAACAGCAGGACGATCCCTGCCAGCGTCATCGCCGTCAACAGACCGGATACCACGGCTCCCAGCAGGCAGTTGAGAGCCAGTTGCAGTAAGTTACCAGGTAGCTGGTTATGCGTTTTCTGCATGGCGGCACCTATTGCACGGCGTAGCTTTGCCGATCAAGCGACAGTTCGATGTTGACACGCCGGTCGAAGACATAACCTTCCAGATCGCCGGCGCTGGATTGCGCCATGCTTTCGCCATGGGCATGACTGTAGATGCGTTTCTCCGGCACCCCCGCCTGGATTAAGGCCTGTCTGACGGACGCGGCGCGCTGCTGACTCAACCGTTCGTTGTACGCACTGGCGCCACGCTGGTCGGCATGGGCCTCCAGATGCAGTTGAATCTCAGGGAAGGCTTGCAGGTACTGCGCCAGACGTTCGATCCGGGGAATGACATCGGGATCCATACTGGCACTATCGGTACGGAAGAAGACCGATAATGAAACACCCTGGCTTAACTTATCCAGTTCAGACGATCGCTGGTCGGCCTTTACCTGTAACATTTTCATACCGTGCCGGTATTCCTGATCGGTGAATTCTCCCTGCAGTTGTGCCAGCTCGGTCTGTTTTTCCAGCAGTCGTGTTTCCAGGACCGCCAACTGCTCATCCTTCTTCTCCTGCCGGTCTCCATACCAGGCGCCGCCGGCCGCGCCGATAATCGCGCCGGGCGGACCTGCGATCAGGCCACCGATGATGGCGCCCACACCGAGGCCAGCAACATCCTTATGCGTTTTGCTGGTTCCTGCCTCCGGACCGGCATAGGCGGGCAGGTTGATTAATCCGAGACTGACGATACTGACTTTTAAATACTTGTTCATGTAGATTGCTCCTGTGTGAATTAAACTTCTCAGGATGTAATTACAAGCCCGCAATCTGGTTATTTACGGCGGGGAACAGGGCAATCCGGCGATCAATTATGGCGGGAAAATGGAATTTGCGATGAACAGCAATTATATTAAACAAATTAAAGATAATATTAACCACAGAGGCACAGAGAACACGGAAGAAACAGTAATTCGTGATTCGTGACTGGTGATTTGTGGTGCGATATACATTTAGCCATTTACGAATCACCAATCACGACTAACATCGTGTCTCTGTTTAATTATTTTTCAGGAGTGACTAGAAAATGGCCAAAAGAATTGCTCTGGTAGAGGATGAACCCGCTATCAGACAAAATTATGCGGATGCGCTCAGCAAGCGTGGCTACGAGGTAGCGGCCTATACCGGTACGGAGGATTCACTAAAGGCGTTCAGGAAAAGACTGCCGGATCTGGCCATTATCGATATCGGCCTGGGGGATGATATCGAGGGCGGCTTTGAGGTGTGCCGGGTATTGCGCGGGATGTCCGCCACCATCCCGATTATTTTTTTGACCGCGCGGGATTCCGACTTCGACGCCATTTCCGGTTTGCGCCTGGGCGCGGATGATTATCTGACCAAGGACGTGTCGATTCAGCAAATACTGGCACGCGTGGCTGCATTGTTCCGCCGACTCGATGCGTTACAGCAGGAATATGGCCGCGATCAATTGCATATCGTCGACGATCTGGCCATCGACAAAAACTGCATGACGGTTACATGGAAAGGCCGGCCGATTGATCTGACCCTGACCGAATTCTGGATCGTCCATTCTCTGGCCCGCATTCCCGGCCACGTAAAGAGCCGTGACCAGTTGATGAAGGACGCGGACATCTTCGTCGATGATGGGACGGTAACCTCGCATGTCAAGCGGGTCCGGCGCAAATTCGAGGATGTCGACGCAACCTTCGATCGCATCGATACCGTGTACGGCATGGGTTATCGGTGGAAAATTTAAAAGAATGTGAGGCGTGAAGAGCGTGGAGTCAGGTGAAAAAACATAAACAAGTATTTCTTATACTTCCTGCTTTAAACTTTTTAAAGTGATGAAACCGGTTAAAATAACTATAAGGTTAAAGTTACTCCTCCTTTCAATCGCCGTATTAAGTATCCCCTATTTCGGTTTTGAATATGTGCGCGAACTGGAGCGCTATTTACAGGATGCGCTGGAATTATCACTGGTGGATGCCGCCCGCGCCGTGGCCGGCCCTTTACAGGAGCAGGCTGCCTTATTCCCGGAAGTCGATAGTGATGAACGCGCTTTATACAGTCATGACTTCATCCATCCCATACTGCTGGATGGTTTTGACGATGACTGGCTAGCCTACCTGAGCTGGTCGGATACTTATACGGAGACATCACAAGGTCCGCGGAACAGGGATGACAAGTTGTCTTTCCGTATCATCGTCGGGCATTATCAGCAATATATCAATGTGCTGTTGCAGGTGGATGACAGGCAAGTTATTTTTCAAAAGCCCGGTGCTGCCACTGCCATAGACAATGATCATATAGTCCTGGTTTATGACAATGCCGTTGGTGAGATGGAGCATTTTTATTTTTCCCCGGCCGCCCCGGGCAGCATCCGTCCGTTTCAATATCGGAAAAACAAGGATGAATTTAATATTGAGTATGAATCTGCTGAATACGCAAATAATATCAATGCGGAATTCCAGCCGACCGCGAGCGGCTATAATCTTGAAATTCTCATTCCCAGTGGACTGGTGGGCGGGCGCCTGGGATTCGTGGTCGCGGATGTGGATGATATTAAGCGGCGTCAAGAGGCTGCGAGGGCTGAAACCGCCGGCGTAAACACCCTGCAGAAACCAGGCCGACTGGTGCAATCGTCACCACTGATAAAAAGAATCATACAACCGCTCGCCTCTGCGGAAGGGCGCAGGATCTGGGTACTGGATAAACAGGGACAGGTACTTTCCAGTTCCGGCGGCCTGAACAGAAAAGCGTCCGTGGATACAACCAATGTGTTGTATTCGCTGTTGTTACCTTCCGTGAATGAACGCTTCAGTGACGATTTGAATGGCGCCTCCCGCTTACAGGGTAGCGAGGTGTTGCAGGCACTGCAGGGTCAGTCGACAACCAACTGGCGATCGTCGCCGGGTCAGCAGGCGGTCATTATTTCAGCGGCCAGTCCGGTCTGGGTGAATGGTGTCGTGCGTGGCGTGATTGTGGTCGAGGAAACGACCAACAGCATCCAGATGGTACAGCGGCACGCCATGAAATCGTTGTTTGATAAATCCATTTTCGTTTTTATCACCGTCACGTTGTTACTACTTGGCTTCGCATCGAGATTGTCGTTCCGCCTGCGCCGGCTCAGCCAGGAAGCCGAAAGCGCCATCGACGAGCATGGGCGGGTGGTGGCGGACTTCAATGCCAGCAAGGCGACAGACGAGATCGGCGAATTGTCCAGGAATTACGCCGCCATGCTCGACCGGTTGAAACAGTACAACCAGTACCTGGAGGGCATGTCTGGGAGGTTGTCACATGAGTTGCGCACGCCCATCACGGTCGTACAGTCATCCCTGGATCACCTGCAGGCGAACCTTGCCGCTCACGACAGGGATCGCTATCTGCAGCGGGCCCGGGAAGGCGTAGAGCGTTTAAACCTGATTGTTATTCGCCTGAGTGAGGCAACACGGCTGGAGCAGGCCTTGCAATCCGCGCAAAAAAAACAGACAGATTTACGCGCGTTGCTGTTGAACTGCACGGAAGGCTATCGGCTCGCCTATCCACAAGTGGTATTTAAGTTGCTTGTTCCCGAGAGTCCGGTCATGTATTTACTGGCAGCTGACCTGATCGTACAAATGCTGGACAAGTTGATCGACAATGCCGTGGATTTCAGCGAGCCCGGCAAGCCGGTGGAGATTGAACTCGCGTCCGGCGCCGGCCAGTGGCAGTTACAAATCAGGAATTATGGACCACGGTTGCCTGACACCATGGAAGATCAGATTTTCAATTCCATGGTGTCGATACGGAACAAGAAGGACCGGGGCAAACCGCATCTCGGTCTGGGTTTATACATCGTCCGTCTAATCGCGGAATATCACGGGGCCGCAGTCCGGGCGCGGACCGACGAGGCGGCGGGAAGTGTGACTTTTATCGTGGAATTTCAAAAGTAAAGATTGCGTCTTACCGTGAATATTGTAGGATGAACGCTCCAATCATGGATAACTTAAATGCCGCAGCAAGTACTACAGGGATAAGCACAGGACGCGGTAGCAATCACAAGGCGGAAAGTGTTCAATAATTGATGACACCCATGTCTAAAGAACAAGAAAAATACGCACAAGTAATCCGGACGCTCGTTCCGATCAACGAATTACCTGCCCAGGTTCAGAACGAAATAATCAAGAAGGCCAATGTTATCGAGATCCGGAAGGGTGGCTATGTATTTAAGCAGGGAGACAAGGATGAGTTCTCGTATTACTGCCTGGACGGTGAAATAGAACTGCTGGCCAATGACCAGCAGCATAACGTGATTGTCGGCGGTACGGACCGGGCCAGGTACGCCATGGCGCAACTGCAACCGCGACAATTATCCGCCAGGGCCAGAAAAAAATCCGTCATCTTCCAGATCTCCCGGGACATACTCGACAAGCTGGTGGTTATCCAGGAAAAGGAGCAGACCGACAATAATGAGTTCGGCGGTTTCGTCGCGGTGGAAGAGGTCGATATCGCAGAAATGGAAGGAGAAGTGGACTGGATGACCAGGATCCTGCAATCGGAACTATTTTCCAAAATTCCTGCGGCCAATATCCATGCCCTGTTCGCCGTACTCGAACCGGTCGAGTTCAAGGCCGGCGACAACGTCGTCACGCAAGGGGAACCAGGTGAACACTATTACATCGTTCAGGAGGGCAGTTGCCAGGTTTCGCGCAAACCCACATCTGGGGACAAGGATATTAAACTGGCTGTCCTGAAAGCCGGCGACTGTTTCGGCGAAGAGGCGCTGATAGCGGAGACCACCCGCAATGCCACCGTGTCGATGCTGACCGATGGCATCCTGATGCGATTGAACAAGGATACCTTCATAGACCTGATAAAAAAACCAACCCTGCATTCATTGAGTTTCGATGAAACCTCAGAATTAGTCAGCAGCGGCAAAGCCGAGTGGCTGGATGTACGATTTAAAAACGAACATGAAGATTCAGCGATTGCAGGCAGCAGGAATATCCCGCTGAACATGCTGCGATTACAGGTTGATAAACTGGATCGTAGCAAACATTACATCGTATATTGCGATACCGGTGGCCGCAGTTCCACTGGCGCCTTTTTGCTAACCGGCATGGGTTTTAACGTTTCCTTTCTCAAGGGCGGCCTGGTTAATAATTCCCAGGCTGCCGTAGTCACGCCCAAACCTGAATCTGCTTCGGCACCATCTCCTGCACCAGCCCCGCCGCAACCTAAAGCCAGGGTGGTACCAGTCAAGGCGCCCGCGGCGCAACCGCCAGCACCACCACCGGTGGAGGATAATGAAGCGCCGATCTCGACGGTGGATGAAATAACTCGGCAGAACATAGACCCGCAAGTAAAGTCCTCGATGCTGGAAGCGGCACTGGAACGGACCAATTTGCAGTTACGGGAGGCAGCCTGGGAAAAGCAGAAAACGGATGATGAATTCGTCCGGCGGATGCAGGAAGAAGTCGAGCGCCGCTTACAGGAAGAGCGGGCCAAGATTGAAGTTGCCAAAAAGGCCGCTGAGGAGGAGTCGCGCCGGCTGCGAGTACAGGAAGAGGCCAAGATCAGGAAAATGCAGGAGGAAGCCGCCAGAAAAATGCAGGAGGAGAAGAAGCAACTGGAAGCGATCTATTCCCGTAACGTGGAGGAGATGGAAAAACTGCAACGCCAGCGTAAGGAGGCCGAACAAAAGTTGCAGGCCGAGAAGGAGCGGCTGGAACGCGAGGCGGAGGAGGCTAAAGTGAACCTGGCGGAGGCGCAACGGGTGAAAAAGGAGGTTGAGGCGTCGAAGAAGTTGCTGGAGAAAGAAACATTAAAGAGCAGGAAACAGCAGGGGGAACTGGAGAAAAAAATCATCCGGGAAGGTCAGGAAAAACTTGATGTTGAACGACGCAAACTGGCGGAGCAATTTTCCAGCAATCAGAAGGAACTGGAACTGGCGAAACGGGAAAGAGTGGCCGCGGACGCAGGGCGCAAGGCTGCGAAAGAGGAAGCTGATCGTATCATCGCTGAGTACAAGGATAAGCATGAAAAAGACAAGGTTTATGCCGAACAGCAGCTAAAAGCAGAGCGGTTAAAGCTGGAAGAGGAACAACGTAAGATCCAGACAATGCTCATGGAAATCAATCTGGCCAAGGAAGAAGTCGAAGCGACGCGCAAGGCCGCCCTCGAGGACGCTCGCCGGTTGAAGGAAAAACAGGAAGACCATGAGGTTACCACCAGTAAAACCGCCCAGGATACACTTAAGGTCGAAATCAGGGTCGCCGAAGAAAAGATCAATAAGGCTAATAAGGATCTGGCTCAGGTCCAGCAGGCCCAGGTCAAGGTTATCGCCGCCAGGAAGATCAATCAGGAAGGCTTGATCAAGCAAACCGTCATTGAAGAGGAAGTACGCAAACAACTGGAGGTGGATTTAGTGGATTTTCGCGAGGACCTGGAAGAGGAGGAGAAAAAGTTCAGCAGCATGGCCACGCAAATGGATCATATGAAACGGATCAAACAGCGGGCGGATTCGGCGAAAAACGCCACGGAACAGGCAAACTCGAGCTTGCTTGATGAGATTGCCGCGCAATTGGGGCGGGGCAAATAAATCCGTGCCGAATTTTTTCCGAACGATAACGATTATCCGGTTCTGTCTGTTCGCCATCTGCGTATGCCGGCCGGTCATGGCCTATGAGGATACACCGAAGATTTATCTCGCCGATATACTGCCGCCGGAATTGCGACAGTCGATCAGACACAGAGTTGAAGAAGTGGAAGTGCGCCGGGGTACGTTTCATTTTCAACTTGAATCCGATTTTGGCGCATATAATGTCGCGACGATCGGATTGTTGCGGGAACGAATCAGGGAAATATTAATACTTGGCAATGCCATCAACCATCTCAACAGCCAGCAGGACCACAAGCTGCAGGCGAACCGGGGTCAGTTGGAGATCCGTTCGGACCGGGCCCTCGATATCATCGGTCAACCGGTACATTCAGCCTCCAATCTGGCCGGCCAACTGGCCGGTAATCTCAACGAAACATTGACGGGGCCGTCCGAAGCAGTGGCCAGGGAATTTGTTTACAGCGGCGGCGAGTCAACGGATCCGGTGGCAGCCTTGCACAAACGCAATGTTGCCAGTCAATGGCAGCTTGATGTCTATTCCACCAATCCCAAGGTGCAGGAATTTCTCGATGCCATGGCCAGGGCGCGTTCAGCCGGTACCATTTCCGCCGGGACGCCGGCCTTGAACCGCCAAGCGGTTAAACCAATGCGGGTGACTGACCTAGCTCTGGATACCGAATTGTCTTTGCTGTTAAAGGCCAACGGACCTGCGACCCTGAATGAAATTAATGAACAGGTATTGACCGGACTGAGTATCAGTCCGGAGTTACGTACCGCTTTTCTGCAGCACCAGGTGTTTTCGCCCCGGCATAAATTCAGGATCTGTCATTATCTGAACAAACTGGCCGGCGTGGCCAATCTGTCCGCGTTTATCGCGGCCGCCGGGAAGGCCAGTGAGGAGCATGAGGCGCTGGCCTACGAGCATCTGGTCATGATGATGGTGCACTATCACCTGACCGGGCACCGCTTGCGGGCATTATCGCCGGATAGAACCGGTGGTCGGCCGCATATGGAAGCCATCAGCGAAGACAACCAGTTGTTGCATTTTCTGGTGCAGGATTTGATTTACTGGAATGAGAACACGGCAAGACGCCTGGAAGCAATCCCGGTCCGGGCACGGGAGTCTGGTATTAGTAACTGGCAGCTTATCACCAGTGGCAGTATTACTGAGGAAGCCACGTCCCGGTTGCGGGATCGAGAGTTCGCTTTAGCGCAGCAAGATACTTACTAGAGCATCTGTTTGCAGGCCGGGGAATCAAACCCGGTAAGGCTGGCTAATACCGCGCAAGTTATGCTTTCGTCTCGAATGGGTTGCGCGTTTTGACGTGCAGCCTGCTCAGTAAATTTTCAATGTTCTGGACGTGGTGTTTGTAGATGGTCAGCACCGCGATATCCAGCATCGTGACCGGCCGCTCCATCGCCTTAATTTTGTCCTGATAGTATTCCAGTTCCGCCAACAGGGCGTCCTCATGGGTGAATTTATTCCAAAGCGCATTTTTTTCTTTTTCTGTAATGTCCAGCAGGTCTTTGGGCAGCATCGGCACATCTCCGGTTTTTAGGGGGTTGACGGGATAACCCGCAATTGCCATGCCAGGATTTTGAGTAGCAATTTGATGGCAGCTTGCGGTCGAGATACTAAAAGAAACAAGTGTTTAGGGCATCACCATAGTGATGAGAGTGTAGTCGAGGTCGTCCCGAAGGTGCGTGATTGGTCTCTGATTTCCGACAGGGCTCAGGGTGTTGCACTTGTTTCGTGAACTTAGGGTATCCATTAAAAACTATTGTTTACTGGATGCCGGTGCCTGCCTCGTACTTGTTACGGGGTCAAGCCCGGCGTGACGAAATGGTTAGAGACGTATAGTTTTTGATTTT
>JACVQI010000049.1 GCA_015661095.1 Gammaproteobacteria bacterium | reverse complement strand
CGTTCCAGAAAGATCGCAACAATACCAGTATATCGCGCCGGTAGAAGGTGACCACCGACATTAAAGTTCCAAAATGGACGAAAACCTCAAAGGTGATGCCCTGGACGTGGACGCCCAGCAGCTCTTTACCCAGCACCAGATGTGCGGAACTGCTTACCGGTAAAAATTCCGTCAATCCCTGAACGATCCCCAGGATGATTGCTTGCAGTAAATTCAATGTCTTCCCCCGATGTTATTGATCATTCGAAATTATTATTCTACAGGTAAACGGGTTAATGCTTCCACATAGCGAATCGTCAGACTGTCGGCTCCAGTAAATCCCACCAGACAGTTTCAACCAGCGGCATGCATCCACCCGTTGTTCATTTCATTTGTCCATTCGAAGACGGCGCGGTAATATATGGTCCAACAAACAGTACTCCAATAACGAGAAATCAACTCGCTTGCCAACATGAATTCCGATAACGCAGTGTCAGTAGGGAAACCAGTCCTCTGGGACGAATTAATCGCCCGAAAACTGGCGGACGCTCTGAGCGTTCTGCCCATCACTCCCAACCATATTACCCTGTTGACTCTTCTTCTGACTCTGATCGCGGGTCTCCTGTTCGCTACCGGCGATCCATGGCCGGCTAATATTGCCGCCCTGTTGTTCATGATAGTCCGGCTGCTGGACCATGTTGACGGCGAACTGGCCAGACTAAAGCAAAGCAATAGCTCGTTCGGGCATTATTTCGACTGGTTCGTCGATACCTTCAGTTATGCCTACTTATTCCTCACCCTGGCCATCGGCTTCCAGGATAAAATGAATACGGCGTTGTTACTGATCATTACCAGCCTGGCGGTATCGGCGTGTCTGGCGAATACCGTGATCGGTCTATACAAGGAAAAGCTCACGCCGGCTAACCCATCACCCAGCTTTCCGACCTTCGCCGGATTCGGTATAGACGATAGCATGTACCTGATTGGACCGATAACCTGGCTGGGATTTCTGTTTTATTTCTTTATCCTGTGCGCGATCGGATCGGTGATTTATATCGTCACCGTGATCGTTAAATTTATCCTCTCGTCCGAGAAATAATCTAACAATTTAATCCAGTAGTGGTGTCTGGCTAACACACACTGCCATGGACTAATCCAGGCATGACTATTCAAGAACGTTTTTCCATCAATGTACTGGAAAATTCCCGGCACGAAATCCTGCTGCTGAAAAGAGGGCTGGCGACGGCATTGGGCCCCGGCCTGTGGGGTTTTCCGGCCGGACATATCAATCCGGGTGAATCACCTGCAGCATGTTCAATCCGGGAGCTGCAAGAAGAAATCGGCAACCATTACAGCATCGAGTTAATCAATACCATAGGACCGATCCGGGACACCTGCTATGGCGGCATTTATCAAATCTATCTCTATCATTACCATTGGCTGGGTGGCGAGATTCATTTAAACCATGAACATACGGATTATGCCTGGGTCGGCAAACACGATTATAAAAACTACCAGGTGATGGACGGTATCGATGAGGACCTGCTGTACCTGAACATCTGGCCCCGTAGTTATCTTAATGCGGATAAATTACCGGTAATTTGATCCAGCCGGCTGATAAATTCATGACCGTTAACCTCCACTATCAAACTTATGGACAAGGTAACCCGGTCTTAATCCTGCACGGATTGTTCGGTTCCAGCCGCAACTGGACCGTGTTCGCACGCAAACTGGCGCTGCATTACCAGGTGCTGACGGTAGACCTGCGCAACCATGGCAACAGCGGTCACACCGCGACCATGAGTTACAGGGAAATGGCGGCTGATATCCAGCAGTTCCTGCAGAGTCGCGGTTATAATCAGGCCAGTATCATAGGCCACAGCATGGGCGGCAAGGTGGCCATGACTTTTGCTTTAACCTATCCGTCCATGATCGACAGGCTGATCGTACTGGATACCGCCCCGGTGGCTTACTGCAATAATCGCAATAATTTTCATGTTTTGATCGACAGTCTGGAGGCATTGCCGCTCACGGAACTCACTGGCCGTAAACATGCGGATGAATTGCTGACCTCGAATATTCCCGATATCCAATTAAGATTATATCTGCTGCAAAACCTAGTACAGGACGGCGCCGGCCACCGCTGGCGCATCAATCTATCCGCCCTGAAACAAGGGCTGGCTGAACTTAGTCATTTTCCCGCCTTCGCGGCCACCAGTATGCATACCGGTGCGAGCTTGTTTTTAGGCGGTAGCGATTCCGATCACCTGCAACCGCGCCATCATGAGGCTATATTCAACTATTTTCGCGAGGCGCAGATCGAGATTATCGACGAGGCCGGCCATTGGCTGCATATCGATCAGCCTGAGGCGGTACTGAACAGAATCGTTCCGTTCTTGCGCTGACGCTTCACCCTCGATGAATTAGCGAGTACAATTGCCAGCCTTTTTCAGCGGGACAAATCAGGATATGGTCAGAAAAATCAAAAAAGTCGTGCTCGCCTACTCCGGCGGTCTGGATACTTCAGTCATACTGAAGTGGCTGCAGGATATTTATCACTGCGAGGTCGTCACATTCACCGCCGACATCGGCCAGGGTGAGGAACTGGCCCCGGCCCGGAAGAAAGCCAGGGCGCTGGGGATCAAGGAAATCTTCATCGAAGACCTGAAAGAGGAATTCGTCCGCGATTTCGTTTATCCCATGTTTCGCGCCAATGCTCTGTATGAAGGCGAATATCTGCTCGGCACCTCCATCGCCCGACCATTGATCGCCAAATACCTGGTCGAGATAGCTGCCCAAACCGGCGCCGACGCCGTCGCCCACGGGGCCACCGGCAAGGGTAATGATCAGGTCCGCTTTGAACTGGGGGCTTACGCGCTCAATCCGGAGATCAAGATCATCGCTCCCTGGCGCGAATGGGATCTGACCTCCCGGGAGAAATTGATCGATTATGCCGAACAGCATGACATACCTGTGGCGGCAAAACGCAAGGGCGGTTCACCCTACTCCATGGATGCCAATCTGCTGCACATCTCCTTTGAAGGCGGCGAGCTCGAGGATCCCTGGCTCGAACCTGACCGCAGGATGTGGCGCTGGACCACCGCGCCGGAAGCGGCGCCGGCTAAAGGCGAATATATTGAACTGGGGTTCGCCGGCGGCGATATCGTCGCCATTAATAATAAAAAATTATCGCCGGCAACGGTGCTGGCCAGGCTCAACAAGATCGGCGGCAAACATGGCATCGGCCGGACCGACCTGGTCGAAAACCGTTATGTGGGTATGAAATCGCGCGGCTGTTACGAAACACCGGGCGGTACCATCATGCTGAAGGCGCACCGGGCCATCGAATCCATCACCCTGGATCGTGAGACAGCGCATCTCAAGGATGACTTGATGCCGCGCTACGCCAGCCTGATCTATAACGGTTATTGGTGGAGCCCGGAACGCAAGGCGCTGCAAACCCTGATCGATGCGACCCAGACTGCGGTCAACGGAACGGTACGCCTGAAACTGTACAAGGGTAACGTCACCGTCTGCGGCCGGCGCTCCAAACGCGACAGCCTGTTCGACCAGACTATCGCCACCTTCGAAGACGACGCGGGTGCATATAATCAAAAAGACGCCGAAGGCTTCATACGCCTGAATGCCCTGCGCCTGCGGATACTGAGCCGGCGCGGCCGGAAATAACCACCTCATCATTATATATCCGGGGACCACTGCGACTGGTCCCCGGACTTTAGCGCATTGCGTTTGCCATTTCAGAATTCCGTTAATTAGCATTTGTGTGACACTCGTCACAGGAATGACGGAATAAACAGCTTATCTGAGCACAGCATCAATAAATATAAATCCCCGTCGCAATAGAATATGAGCCTATAATTAAATTATCCATGGCGAAATTGCTTCGCAACTTGGTATTAATATGGGCAAACCACACACACTGAATCGTGGGAATGATGAAAAAACGGTAAGCGAACTGCTGAAACTGGACCAGGGCGTTGAGTCCCTGACTATCGACCAATTCCAGTATCTGCGGCATATCTACAAACAATTACCGGTCGGCATCAGCCTGTCGATCTTCTGCAGCGCCTTTGCGACCTGGTTATTCTGGACCGAGGTGCCGCACTTTCTGCTCATACCCTGGCTGGCATTCATCGGTCTGACTTCCAGTCTGCAATTGCTGCTGGTAAACGAATTCAAAAAAAGCAAATCCCATATCGGGGCGAGTGGCAACTGGTCCGTCTACAATACTTTTCTTTGCGCAGTGATAGCCATGTCCTGGGGCGCAGGCTCACTGTTGTTTTTTCCTTATCTGAATACCGAACTCCATCTGGTATATCTGGGGATTCTCATCTGCTATGTCATCGCCTGGATACCGGTGTTGGCGGCCTTGTATTCCGGCTACATGCTGTTTATCAGCATCATTGCGTTTTCATTGCTGCTGTGTTTGCTCTTCCAGCCGGTGACTAACAAAGGCATCGTTATCCTGGCACTGGCTGGCATCTATGTTTTCATCGCGATAATCGCGGCCTATTTCAATCGATCCCTGCTCGGCACGTTCAAACTGGCAACCAGTCTGAAGGATAATTTTCACTACCTGTATGAACTGAACGAGGTAACCCAGAGTGATAATGTCCGCTTGAAGAAGAAGATTTCAGAGGAATTAAATCACCACGAGAAATTGAAATCGGAAAAGGAGCATGCCGAAGTTACCCTGCAGGCGATTGGAGAAGGAGTTATCACGACCGATACCGAAGGTTATGTTATCTACATCAATCCTGTCGCCGAGATTTTAACCGGCTGGAGTACGGAAAAAGCCAGCGGTTTATATGTCACGGAAATATTTTCCGTCGTCGATGAAATCAGCCGGGAAATTCTCGACGACCCGGTCCGGGCCTGTCTGACATCGAACAACGCGGTTATCAGCGGCGACCATACCATTCTGGCACGACGGGACAAGCTGGAGTATTGCATTGAATATTCAGTCACACCGATTCGCAACCGGAATGACATCAGCACCTGCACCGTGCTGGTATTCCGTGATGTTACCGACAAGCGTAATCTGGCCCGGGACCTGGTCTGGCAGGCAAGTCATGATGCCCTGACCGGATTGATTAACAGACGCGAATTTGAAAATCGTCTGCTGAAGCTGATCAGCAGCAGCAAAACCCTGGACCGGCAACATGCCCTTTGTTTCATCGATCTGGACCAGTTTAAGATTGTGAATGACAGTTGCGGCCATCTCGCCGGCGATTCGCTGCTGGAAAAGATAGCCAAAAAGCTGCGCTCGAAAACCCGCGAATCCGATACGCTGGCTCGTCTTGGTGGAGATGAATTCGGCGTCATTCTCTACAGTTGCAGCATGGAAAAAGCAAAACTCATCGCTGAATCCTTCCGTAAACAAATTGAGGAAATCGATTTCATCTGGGATGACAAACATTTCAATGTCGGGATCAGTGTCGGTATTGTTCCGATAACGAAGGACACCGATGACATCAGCGAACTGCTGCAACTGGCGGACATGGCCTGTTATATGGCCAAGGATGCAGGACGCAACCAGGTCCATATCTACGATGAACAGGACCAGAAGGGCAAACAACGCCGGGGGGAAATGCATTGGATCGATGACATTCAGGACGCCCTGGAGAGGGAAAAATTCGTACTCTACGTACAACCGATCAAGTCCCTGAATGCAACCAACAAAACCAGCGTCTGTGAATTGTTGCTGAGAATGAAGTCGGAAAATAATCCGGATATCTGCGCGGACAGATTTCTGAAGACTGCCGAACGCTATCACCTGATGCCGAAACTGGACAAATGGGCCATCAAGGCCTGTTTTGAGTTACTGTCTTACGGACACCCGGTACTCGATCAGACGGACATAGTCAGTATCAATATCTCCGGACAATCAATAGCGGATCCCCGGATCACGGGGTACATTATTGACCAGGCCAGGGAGTACGCCATCGACGCCAACAAGGTGTGCTTTGAAATCGAGGAAACAACCATTATCAATAATCCGCTGACCACCAGAAAATTCATTGCGGATTTATATGAACACGGTTTTCATTTCGCCCTTGATAATTTCAGTTTCGGGCTGAATATACTGAGTCAACTCAATAAACTCAATTTCGACTATATAAAAATCAATGGCCGATTGTCCGATGACACAAGTCACCGGATTATCGATACAGCCGCCATCGAGTCCGTGAATAAACTCTGCCACTTACTGGGAACCAAAACCGTAGCCAAATTCGTTACCGACGACGAGAATCTCAAATCACTGGAGGCCATCGGGATTGATTATATCCAGGGTTATATCATCGCCAGGCCGAAGCCTCTGGCCAAAGAGGAATAAGCAACAGGATTAGTCTTTCGGCCGCATATGCGGAAACAGGATGACATCCCTGATTGAGGCCGTATCGGTCAGAAACATCACCAGCCTGTCTATGCCAATACCCTCGCCGGCCGCGGGCGGCATGCCATATTCCAGAGCAGTGATGTAATCAGCATCATAATGCATGGCCTCCTCGTTACCGGCCTCCTTGTCTTTTACCTGTTTCCGGAAGCGCTCAGCCTGGTCATCCGGATCATTTAATTCGGAAAAACCATTGGCCAGCTCCCGGCCGCCGACGAAAAATTCAAAGCGGTCGGTTAGAAACGGATCGTTATCGTTCATGCGCGCCAGTGGCGATACTTCCGTGGGGAAGCCGGTGATGAAGGTTGGTTCCAGCAGCCGTGACTCCACGGTCTTTTCGAATATTTCGAACTGGATCTTGCCGACACCGAATCCCTTCTCGAACGGTACTTCCAGTTTTTCCGCCAGACGGCGGATGCTGTCCAGGGAGCGAAGGTCGGCGGAATTTATGCCCTTATTATGCTGCAGGATCGACTCCAGCAAGGTCATGCGCCTGAACGGAGCACTTAAATCGTAAGCAACATCCTGGTAATTGACGATATTACCGCCGGTCAGATTGAACACCAGCGCGCGCAGCATGGCCTCGGTCAGATCCATCAGATCATTATAATCAGCGTAGGCCTGATAGAATTCCAGCATGGTGAATTCCGGATTATGCCGGGGCGATAAACCTTCATTGCGGAAGCTCCGGTTGATTTCGAAGACGCGCTCCATGCCGCCGACCAGCAAACGCTTCAGATAAAGTTCCGGCGCGATGCGCAGATACAACTCCATATCCAGCGAATTATGAAAGGTAATGAACGGCTTCGCGGCCGCCCCGCCCGGAATGGCGTGCATCATCGGCGTCTCAACTTCAATAAAGCCATTGTCCTTCAGATAGCCGCGGATAAAATCGATAGCCGCCGTGCGGACCGCGAAGATCCGGCGCGTTTCCTCATTCGCAATCAGATCCAGATAGCGTTGCCGATGGCGTGTTTCCTGGTCAGCCAGTCCGTGAAATTTTTCCGGTAAAGGCCGTAATGATTTGGTCAGCAGATATAACTTCTCAACCTTGATGGATAATTCCCCGACATTGGTCTTGAACACTGGTCCCTCAGCGCCGACGATGTCACCGATATCCCAGTGTTTGAAGTCGGCATAGAGCCCTTCCGGTAGTTCATCACGCCGGACATGCAACTGGATCCGGCCGGACATGTCCTGGAGATGGACAAAGGCCGCCTTACCCATCACCCGCCGGCTCATCATGCGGCCGGCGACCTTGACCCGCGTGGTGTTCGATTCCAGTGCTTCTTTATCGAAGTCGTCATAGTCTTCATGCAATTTGCGCGCAAGGGCGTCACGCCTGAAGAAATTTGGAAAGGCATTGCCTTGTTCCCGTAATTGTTCCAGTTTGGCGCGGCGTTGCGCCAGCAGTTCATTTTCGTTTTCGTTGGTCACGTTTTACTTTGTACTTTCCACTTTTAACTTGTTACTTGTGACTGCTTTTAAACACCGGCCTTGAGACTAGCTTCAATAAACCGGTCCAGATCCCCGTTTAATACCGCCTGGGTATTGCCGGTTTCAACACTCGTCCGCAAGTCCTTGACACGCGACTGGTCCAGAACATAGGAACGGATCTGACTGCCCCAGCCGATATCGGCCTTGGTATCCTCCAGTGCCTGCTGCACCTTTTTACGTTCCTGCATCTCGCGTTCGTACAATTTGGCCCGCAGTTGCTTATGGGCTTGATCCCGGTTCTTGTGCTGGGAACGGTTATTCTGGCATTGTACAACAATGCCGGTCGGCAGGTGCGTCAGTCGTACCGCTGAATCTGTCTTGTTCACATGCTGGCCGCCGGCACCGCTGGCGCGATAGGTATCCTCGCGCAGATCCGATTTTTTGATTTCTATCACAATATCGTCATCGATTTCCGGGGCCACGAACACGGAAGCGAAGGAAGTATGCCGGCGGTTCTGCGAATCGAACGGCGATTTCCGCACCAGCCTGTGCACGCCGCTTTCGGTCCGTAACCAGCCGTAGGCATAATCCCCTTCGTAACGCACCGTGGCGCTCTTGATGCCGGCTATATCGCCAGGTGACACCTCGATTAACTCCGTTTTAAATCCATGTTGTTCGCCCCAACGCAGGTACATACGCAACAGCATCTCGGCCCAGTCCTGTGCTTCAGTACCACCAGAACCGGATTGAATATCCAGAAAGGCATTATGTTGATCCATTTCACCGGAGAACATTCTGCTGAATTCCAAATCCGCCAGTTGCTGTTCCATCCGGCTCAGGTCCGTGCGGACCACCTCGACGGTTTCAGCATCATTCTCGTCACTGGCCAGATGCAGTAATTCCTCCGCATCCGCCAGATTTGCATCCAGGCTTTTCACCGTCTCCACGATTTTTTCGAGCGTGGCCCGCTCCTTGCCTAAAGTCTGGGCTTTTTCGGGATTATCCCAGATCTTGGGTGCCTCGAGTTCCCGGAGGACCTCTACCAGGCGGTCCGATTTGGTGTCATATTCAAAGATACCCCCTGAGGGCATGAATACGCTCTTTGATATCCTTGATCCGGGCCACTAATGGATTGATTTCAAGCATGGTCTCTTGCATGGTTGGGATGATTTGCACATTCTACATGAACACCAGCGGTGGATACAGCGACTGGCCCACTTTTGTCGCGACCTGAAGAACGACCGGGGCCTGACTCAGCAGTAAATTCAAGAACGAAACAGTGTTAAAGGAATTCGGCGCTGGAAGATTCCAGATAAGACTCAATCAGGATTATCAGCATACGCTTTCCACTTTTTACTTTTAACTTTTAACTTCTGGCTAAACCGGTTCCATGTGTTCGGCCAGCAATTGTAACTTTCGCTGCCCTTTATATTCGTTGACGTTCAAACGGTAAACCAGCCGGATCGACTCAGCCGCTTCGACCCAGCCGCCGGCATTGGTGAAAAAAGCCATGGCATCATAGGTACGGTCGGAATGTACGGTCTTCAACGCCAATTTCAGATGCTTTTGACCTATGACACGGCGGTCAGCGACGGCAAATACACCATCAAACAGGGGCTCCGGAAATTCATGTCCCCAGGGGCCGGCACTGTTGATTGTTTCCGCCAGGGATAAATTCATATCAGCGGGGCTCAACTCCCCGTCCGTGACGATAGTCCCGGCCAGGTCATTCGATGATAAATGCCGCCTGACCTCGGCATCGAATAATTCGCGGAACCGCTCCAGCATCTCACGCCGGATAGTCAATCCCGCCGCCATGGCATGTCCGCCGAAGCGGTCGATCAAATGCGGTTCACGTCTGGCGATGGCATCGAGCAGGTCACGGATATGGACGGCAGCCACGGACCGTGCCGACCCTTTCAGCATACCATCACGGTCGTCAGCGAAAGCGATCACCGGCCGGTTCCATTGGTCCTTGATTTTCGCGGCCAGGATCCCGATGACCCCCTGGTGCCAATTCTCTTTATAGAGGCACAAGCCAAAGGGTACAGTCCCATCCAATGCCAGGGTGGACATCTCCCGTTCGGCGATATCCTGCATATCCTGCTGAATCTCGCGGCGTTCGCGATTTAACTCATCCAGTTGCATCGCCATGGCCATGGCCCGCGCGGCATCATCGCAGAGCAGGCATTCGATACCCAGCGACATATCCTCCAGCCGGCCGGCAGCGTTCAGGCGGGGACCAACAGAGAATCCCAGATCGCCGGCGGTCACCCGCGCCGGACTGCGCTTCGCGACCGCCAGCAGGGCATTGATGCCCGGTACGCCGCGCCCGGATCGGATCCGCGCCAGTCCCTGGGCCACCAGGATCCGGTTATTAAAGTCGAGCGGCACGACATCCGCGACCGTGCCAAGCGCCACGATATCCAATAATGCGGCCAGATTCGGTTCCTGTACGCCGTTTGTCGCAAACCAGTTGCTGTCGCGCAGATGCGCCCGTAATGCTGCCAGGATGTAGAACATCACGCCGACACCGGCCAGACACTTGCTCGGAAAGACATCACCCGGCTGGTTTGGATTGACGATGACATTAGCATCGGGCAACTGCTCTCGCGCCAAATGATGATCGGTGATCAGGACAGCCATACCCATGCTGCGCGCCAGCCGGACTCCTTCAATACTGGAGATGCCATTATCCACGGTCACCAGCAGGTCGGGTTTCATCGCTGCCGCCACCGTGACGATCTCCGGGCTCAGCCCATAACCGAAGTTAAATCTGCTTGGCACCAGATATTGCACGGAACTGGCGCCCATGGCCCGCAGGCCCCGGACTGCCAGGGCACAGCCGGTGGCGCCGTCCGCATCGTAATCCGCCAGGATGAGGATACGTTGCTGGTTGTTGATCGCGGCGGACAGTAATAACACCGCCTGCTCGATACCGAGGAGTGAATGATACGGCAACAGCGCGCTTAAAGAGGTATCCAGTTCTTCAGGGCGGGCGATATTTCTGGCACTGTAGATCCGCCGCAAAACGGGATGCATGGAAGGCGGCAGGGTGTGTTGATGCGAGTGTTCCCGGCGGATAATCTGCTTCGGCATGGACACTCATTCTAACAGGGATTAACGCCCATCAGGAAACCAACCATCAATCGGCAAGATAATCAATAACGGACCGGCGCAGACTCCAGAACTTCAGTAAGGAATTCCTGTGCAAGGTAAATTGATGACCATCGGCGATGACCTGTAACTCGGTCAGTTGCCCTTCCCGCAGAGCCGACAACACAGGCTCGAACCAGCGCTCTTCGAGTTCCAACATGGCATCCACCCAGGTATCAAAATCCTGTTTGATTGATTCTGACAGTCGGGTGGCGGTCGCCACCAGCACATTACCCGTGGCGGTCAAGCCATTGACTCCAGTCTGCAAGGATTCCGGCAACGCCGCGAACCGTGCCCCCGACAACATGGCCAGCCCCTGTGCCGCGGGATCATCACTGTAAACGGTGCTCCACTTCCTTGGTAAAATCTCCGGCAACTGTCCGACGCCCCAGAACCACAGGCTGTTCACCGGCAGTTCACCCCGCCGCTCGCGTTCCCGGTTCATTTCACTCGCATGCAGGATCATCTGGATCTCATTACTTAACCGGTGCCAGAAATTCCGGTCCGGTCCCACCGGCAGCCATGGTTGTATGTCCCGACCGATGACGCAATCCAGTTCAGTCGTGGTAATGGCGGGTAGTTGCGGCAGTCTGACATACCAGCGATCCGGCAATGGTACTTCCAGTTTCCAGTTCTGCTCCTTGAAAAATTCCTCCAGGGTCGCGGCCAGGATAATGGCATCGTGTTGAGACAGCGCCAATTCCGGCTCCGCAATCAGGCGCAAACCATTCGTGCCAGCGGCCAGATGCACCGGATCGGCGCGCATCCAGACCCCTTCCGGCCGTTCCAGACCATCGATGAGACGGCTGAGCGGGGCGATGGGCAGATCACCCGCTGCCGGTTTCTCCAGATCAAACAGCTCACTGAGATCCAGATAAAAAGAAGCCGTCGGGAATTTGTGTACCGAGGCCTTGGCCAGCAGTGTTTCGATGGCCGGGAATTGTGGCTGCTCCTCCCGTGTTAAATTGGTATGGGATCCCAACAATCCTGGAATCAGCAAAGTCAGATTATACATACCAGGCACGTTCTGGACGTTAAATGCATGAGTCTTTCTGGTGGTTTATAGATTTAATAATCGTATCTCACTTCTTTAACGTTAGATTTCGTCCTCATGGACGAGGTACTTTTGTTTCGGCAAAAGTACCCAAAACCATTTGGCGTGATAGCGCCCGGCCTTAATACATCCTTGTATACGGCTACCCTGCGATGCTCGCGCTATCTACGGCCGCGCTTACTTCACCGTCGCTCCGGACTCCTGTCCTCTCGCGACGTTAATACATCCTTATATGTCATCCCTGTGCCGAGCGCGCTAAATCCTCTCCTGAGGATTTACCTTGATTGCACTGCGCTTCTCGGCGAGCTTGACACGCCAGTGTTGGACGGCCAATCCCTGGCCGTTACTTATTAGGTTATTGCATTCAGCTCACGAGATATTATCGAGTATC
>JACVQI010000232.1 GCA_015661095.1 Gammaproteobacteria bacterium | reverse complement strand
ATATCAAAAAACCGGGCAACAAGGCTATGCCCACAGCCAGTTCAGACTGGGGCAACTTTTTTTGCAGGGAAAAGGCGTGCCAGCGGATCCGGTCAGGGCTTATGCGTGGATGATCGTGGCCAGACAGACTTTTCTCAGCACCATGCCGTTGACTGACGCAGACGGGGCTGACTCTGAAACCGTACTGGCAGTAGACGAATTTCAGTCAGGCGATATATTTGCAAATATCCATCTGAAACTGATTAATGTTCAACTGAATGAGTTAAAATCCCAAATGACTGCCGCGCAATTACAGGAAGCACAAAACCTTGCCCAGGAAATCAGTCAATTTCACTGACCTCTCCGGGATTCAGATTAATTGTTCAGACTTTGAACTGGCGCCGGGATCCGGCCGCCGTGGCGCACAAACCGGTTTTCATTCGGGCCGTTGTTGACCGGGATGATAGTACCTTCCCCCAATAGACCGCCGAAATGGATTTTGTCACCGGCCTTCTTGCCCGGCACCGGTATCAGGCGGGCCGCCGTGGTTTTCTTATTGATCACGCCGATGGCCATTTCATCAGCAATAATAGCGGCCAGCGTTTCCGCGGACGTATCGCCAGGCAGGGGTACCATGTCCAGGCCGACGGAACAGACTGCAGTCAGCGCTTCGAGTTTTTCCAGGGAAAGTATGCCCTGCGCGGCCGCGGCCGCGATATTCAGGTCTTCGCTCACCGGAATAAACGCCCCGCTTAAACCGCCGACATGTGAACTGGCGAAGGCGCCGCCTTTCTTGACTGCATCGTTGAGCAGTGCCAGGGCGGCGGTACTGCCCGGCACACCGATACTGCGCAAGCCCAGGCTCTGAAAGATCTCACCGACGCTGTCACCGGCGTTAGGAGTAGGGGCTAGCGACAGATCGACGACACCGAAACTGACGCCGAGTGACTCTGCCACCTCCCGTCCGATCAGTTCCCCGGCCCGGGTGACCTTGGCGGCGGTCTGTTTGATGATCTCCGAAATCCGTCCCAGGTCGATGGCGGCATCCGCTGCCAGTGCGCGATCAATGGCTTTTTTGATTACACCAGGACCACTGACACCGACGTTGATAACGACATCGGCTTCGCCTATGCCCAGATAGGCACCGGCCATAAAGGGGATGTCCGGCGGAATATTGGCGAACACCACCAGCTTGGCGGCCCCGAGACCATCAGCGCTGGCTGTTAGTTCGGCCGTTTCCTTGACGATGCTGCCCATTTTCAGGACGGCATCCATATTGATGCCGGCCCTGGTGGTGGCGACGTTGACCGAGGCACAGACTCTCTCCGTGCTGGCCAGCGCTTCCGGGATCGCCGCGATCAGCGCCCGATCGCCACTGGCCATGCCTTTTTCCACCAGGGCGCTGAAACCCCCGATGAAATCTATGCCCGCGGATTTTGCCGCGTGGTCCAGAGCCCTGGCCACCAGTACCAGCTGGGAACTGTTAAAAGGCGCACCGGCCACGGCTATGGGACTGACGGCTATACGCTTGTTTACTACCTTGATGCCATATTTGTCCCCGATGCGGTTGGCGGTTTCCACCAGCGTCGCTGCATGCCTGGCGATTTTTATCTGGCAACGATTGATGAAGCGGTTGACGTCATCGCTGACGCAATCCAGCAAACTGATGCCGATAGTGACGGTACGCAGATCCAGATGCTCATCCCGGAGCATGGCCAGGGTGGACAGGATTTCTCTTTCACTCAACATAAAATTGTGTAATCCGGCTTAAATGCGATTCATCATTTCGAAAATTTTGCGATGCTGGATATTGATTTCCAGACCCAGTTCCTGTGCCGCCTGTTTCAGTTCCCGGCGTAAATCCGGCAGACTGGTGGCAATGGGCACATCCACTTCAAATATCATTACGTTATTACCGGGATCATCGCCACCTTTGAACACAGCCTTCAGATTGCTGACATTGATGGTATGTCGGGCGAGTATGCCGGTAATGCCCCGGACCAATCCAGGCTTGTCGGGACCGAAAGTGGTAATGACAAACGGTTGCGAGAGCACTGTTTCGTGAGTCACAAACTCATGCTTTCTGACGAACACATCCAGATTCAGTTTGGAAACACCTTCAGTCAGAACGGCCTGCAGCTGTTCTGCTTTCATTTCAACGGTAGTGGAGACTATGAACAGCGCGCCAAACACCGATTGCAGAATAGTCTGGCTGACGTCTTCAATATTACAGCCGCGGGCGTAGAGCAGATCGGATACAGCGGCGAGTATCCCGGGGCGGTCCTCGCCAATAACGGATATGATTAGCTTGTTCAAAATCATTCAATTCTCAATCGTGGGGTTGCGCAGAATACAACAATTACGACCACCATACTATTTTCATAGTATGCAAATGCCGTCCGGGTTGGTCGAGTCAAATATTATTCTGAATCCCATCCGGTAAGAACCGGTACAAGTTTGAATTTCGGCACTTACTCCGTAACCTGTTTTCAAGTTGTCTGAAAGATGTTATTCACTGCCAGTATGATGTGATCTTGCAGTTGCCGCCAGCGGTTGTGGTCGCCACCCAATGGGTATTTCTGGTTGATTTCTATTTCCACACCAGCATAAACCCGTCCGGAAAATTCCCGTCGACATTGCGTGGTAGCGCCATCCGCCACGCCACGGTAGGGGTAATTGCGCCGAATCTTCAATGTCGGATCCAGGGTGATCAGGTGTAACTGTAATCTGGCAGCGATGTTTTTTTCATGGGTTCGGTGGGGGTCATATAAAAGTCCGATGTCCGCATCGCGCAAAGAACCATTTAACACCGGAGCGAAACTGTGTATGGACAGATGCAGTACGAATCCGCGCTTAGTAATATTCGCAGCGATGGTTTGCCGTAACTGATCACGATAGGGGAGGTAGATGTCCTCGATAATGGTTTGCCGGACCGCTTTCGGCAGCAGGCGTGTGTAGTCTGAAAAAACCTGGCGATGATGCAAAGAGCGGTTCAGATCGATTAACAGCCGGCTGCAGGATCCCTTAAGCAGCGGCAGGTTGAGTTTTTTGGACAGCCGCGTCGCGCATTCAAGCGCCCCCGGGTCCCAGCCGCGATGGCTGGCTAGCACATCGGATGCATTCCGGAACAAGTACCGGTGGGCCGCCGGTATCCGGTGACTGGCATGTTCGCAGGATAATAGCGTGTTTTTAGCTGATACCTTCAAATAACCGGCCTTCGACCAGACATTCGCAGAGTATGCGATAAACTTCCTCTATATGTGAACGCCTGGCACTATGCCCGACTGCTTTGCAAATACGGCTGGCAAGTGTGCCTTGCTGCAGAATAAAGCGTATCGTTTCGCGCCAGAAGCTGTCTTCATCACCTGCCAAACGGGGCAGGGTTTCGAGCAAATGATAACCGAGTTCGCCCGCCTCGCATTTTGCATCGGGGAATCCGAACAAACCAAGGTAACCGGCATTATTAATGACTGCGTGTTCGCCGT
>JACVQI010000048.1 GCA_015661095.1 Gammaproteobacteria bacterium | reverse complement strand
CCCGCCGGATCCCCCGCTCAATGGCGAGCGCGACGGCCTGTGCGGACAGACACTCTTTAAAGGAATCCGGGGCGATCAGGATCCGCATGGCTGTTCGTCGTCAGTTATCAGTACTGATGCGCCAGGGATTCCAGCATGTTCATGATGCCCTCGACCACGATGGTCATGCGCTCATAATCCAGGGTGTTATGGGTATCGCCGACGTTGTGATAGCCGTAATTCCGGTAATTGGCCGTATCGGTGATCATCACCGCCTGAAAGCCATTCCTCCAGAACGAGGCATTATCGGAACGCCGGACCCCCCGCACCAGCCATTGCGGCGCCGCCAGCCCCTGCGTCGGAAAGCTGGTCTGTTCCCGAAAAGTGGTAATAGCGTCCATCAGCAGCGGCCGGGATACCATATTGCTGACAAAGGCGATGAAGTTGCCCTGTCTGGGATAAAAAGAACGGATGACCCGCGGATAGTATTGACTTCTGGGTTGATCGGAGTAGTAACCCAGCATCTCCAGGGAAAACATACCGACGATATTTTCATTCTCTTCTTTGGCGTGTTGCGCATGATAGAGGCTGCCCATATCAGGGGTTCCATAATAGGGGAACTCCTCATTCGCGAAGGCCACGAAGCGGATGGTGATCGGCAGTTCCTTGCCGCGGAAGGAGCGGGCAATCTCCAGCAGGGCCGCTACGCCGGAGGCATTATCGTCCGCGCCGGGCGTCATCCAGGTCGTGTCGTAATGCGCGCCCACCAGCAGGATCTTGTCTCGGTTCTGCTTGCCGTACAGGTCCACGACGATATTGCGATAGCCTTTGGCATTGATGGTCTGCGACTTGGGTACATACTCGAATTCAGCAAATTGCTGTTCGATATAAACCGCCGCCTGTTCCAGTTTATCCAGCTTGGCGGCATGGCGCTCGCCAATCGTCATCGCCAGGACTTTGACGTGTTCGCTTAACCGGTCGCGCAGTTTTTCGGCATCCGGCGACAAGGTCGGCAACGGGCCAACATAGGATATTCCAGGCATGCGCACGCCGTAGAAATAGAAGGCGATCACCAGTATCAGGGCCAGGATGATAAGAACACCCGCGTTCATCAGGATAGTCCTGAACCATGCAGGTTGATCAAAGAAGCGGAGTAATTGCAACTAACCGGCCGCTAGTTGAATGCGTGGTGCAGGACACGATCGCCAATACTGATACCGTGATAATCCGCCTGCCCGGCATTGACTTCCAGCACGGCGCGGACCTTGTTATCGCTGGGCATCAATGCGGTGGAATGCGGCACGGCATCCGGGACGATCCTGGTGATTATGCCTGCGGCGTCGATATAGATGATATCCAGTGCGAGATAAGTGTTCTTCATCCAGATCGCGACTTTCTGAGCCGAACCGAAATCCAGCAACATGCCCTGATTGGTCGGCATCTCCATACGGTACATCAACCCGCGTCTTCTGCTATCATTTGTGTCAGCGATCTCAACCTGATAGCTGATCTCCTTCCCGGCAGCCGTCCGGATCGTCAGGGGCTCCAGGGCACTCTCCGCCCTGACAATCTCCGAACATCCCAGCATTCCGGCCAGGAAAATAAATATCAGGAAAATTCTGTATAGCAGATTAAAATTATTCAACTATTAATTCTCGCATACCAAATAAATGAAGCTACTCGTCTGATGTTTAATGATGTTGGGTTTCGCTTTGCTCAACCCAACCTACGTCTACGTCTTTTAACTTTCCACTTTTAACTGTTCCTAACCTTGCTCCAGCAGATTCCTCAAGTCGATTACCGCGGCATTGGCCCGGGACAGATAGGAAGCCATCACGAGGGAATGATTGGCAACGAAGCCGAAACCGGTGCCGTTTAATATCATGGGACTCCAGACCGGATCCTGAGTTGCCTCCAGTTCCCGTATAATCTGCCGCAGGCTCACCTGGGCATTCTTCTTTTCCAATACCTGGCCGAAATCCAGTTCCACGGCCTTGAGAAAATGGATCAGCGCCCAGACGGACCCCCTGGCTTCGTAAAAAACATCGTCGATCTCCAGCCATGGCGTTTTGACGGTTATCTCCTGGGATTTTTCCGTGGATTGTGTGGCGGCGGTATCGCCCTGCAAATCGGTATTCACCCGGATTTGACCGACACTGGCGCTCAAGCGTTGCGACAGGCTGCCCAGACGTTTTTCCACAATCGCCAGCCAGTCGCGCAGGTTGTCAGCCCGGGCATAAACCTGCGCTTCGGGATCGTCCTGTATAACCAGCCGACCCAGAAAATTTTCCATCTCGATTATCCCCTTACGGTATTCCGACTCCGTACTGGGCAAAATCCACGATTCCGTATCGAAATGAAATTGCGGATCGGCAACACTCAAATCCTGGTCTTCGGTGGACTGGGTCTGGGAGCGGCTGAAATCATTGCGGAATGACCGCACCATATCGCGGACCTGGGTAATCACGCCATATTCCCAGGCAGGCACGTTGTCCATGAATACGCCCGGAGGAAAGATGTCATTGCTCAAATAGCCGCCGCGTTTGTCCAGTACCGTGCTGATCACTTCGATAAATGTCGCGGCGGTAATGGCGCCGGTTACTATCTTCTTATCCGGTCCCAATGCGAGCCGCTGTTGGGTAATCCTGGTGACATCGAATGGATCCGGTTCGCCATCCCAGATAAACATCAAGAACAGGACGCCGGCGACATAAGCCAGCAGGCAGATTCCCAGCCCTCGGAGTATCAAGCCGGTATTAGCAGTATTTGGACTTTCCATAATCATCTCATGATTTGTTAATATGTAGGCGCAATCATAGCGTTATTCAAGCTTGCGCCAGGCGTTGACGAGTAACAGACATTATTAAATATTAATTCTTTTCGAGTTTGTATACCTAACATATCTCTGCGCAAACAGTCCTGAATAAAATCCGGTTAACACACATCGAATCCCATCCTGGTCTGGAATAAGGCCGCATTTAGGCTGCTGCTACTGGTAGTACAATGGTCGAATAATAACGGCAAACTCACATCCAACTGGCATTAAACAACCCGGAAACGGCACTCCAGAAAATGATGTAAATCAGCCAGTTACAGCGGATATATTTAATCCTGCTATAAAATAACAACTTATTGATCTAGCGCAGGAAAATAATTTTATTTTTATCATATATATATTGAATATCGAATTTACCACTTTTAACGCACGTTTTGAGCGGGTGAGATGCTTCAGGTGTGTAGACGGGTCGATGAAGGACATTACTGCTAGTTTCAGAAATGCCTTGCCTGTCTGATTTGTATCGTGATCGCCCCCGGCAGAAAACCGCTCAAACCATGCCCGGATGAAACCATAACTTACAGTCCAACAATAAAGATTAATTAATGATGGTCAGCCCAACATGAAACAACAAACCGCCCGCGCAGCAATCGACAGCAAGCAGATTAAAAAACTGGATGAACACATTATCGAGATCGTCTCCGATTCCGGCGAAGGCGCGCAGACGGCGGGACAGATGTTCGCCACTATCATGGCAAAATCGGGCAACAGCGTCTGGACCGTGGAAATCATCCCCGCGGAAATCGAACCGCCGGCCCGTACGCCCGCCGGTGCCAGCGGTAATCGCATTCGCGCCGGCTCGTTTCCGATAACCAACGCCGGGGACGGCGCCGATCTGGTCATCGGTTTTAATGAGCAGGTACTGCAAGGCGGTAAATGGGAAAATCGCTATAAACCCGGCTGCATCGTACTGCTGGAAAGCATGTGGGCCACGCATCGTGATCCTGAAATTGCCTCGGCCTACAGCAGTGTCGTCAATACTTTACGGGAGGAAGGTTATCGCTTGTACGAAGTCCCCATGGAAGCGGAATGCAGCAAATACATACCCGACCCGCGCAAAGGTAAAAACATGTTCGTGGTCGGATTGCTCTGCAACATCTACGGGCGGGATCTGCAACTGGCCCGTACCGAGATCGAAAACAAATTCGGCCAAAAGAAAGCCGCCCTGATCAAACCGAATCTTGATCTGTTACAGGCCGGCTACGACTGGGCCGAACAAAACCTTGAGTTCAAATTCGAAGTTCCGCCTTACGGCGAGACGCAGCCACTGGTCGTGGCCAATGGCAATATCGCTGTGGCGCTTGGGGTGGTCGCTTCGGGGATGGAAATCTGCGCCATGTATCCGATTACTCCCGCAACTTCCGCCTCGCACTATCTGAGCGAGATCTTCGACCAGGTCGGCGGCCATGTGCACCAGGCCGAGGACGAGATCGCCGCCTGTGCCTTCGCCATCGGTGCTTCCTATGCCGGTAAATGCGCGGTTACCATCACCTCCGGTCCCGGCATGGCCCTGAAAACCGAGTTGATGGCGTTGTCGGTCATGGCCGAGATACCACTGGTGCTGGTGAATGTCCAGCGCGGCGGACCGAGCACCGGTCTGCCCACCAAGGTGGAGCAAGGCGATCTGCTGGCCACGATTTTCGGCACGCCCGGCGATGCGCCCAAGATAGTCATGGCGCCGGCCACCATTGAGGATTGTTTTTATTCCATCATCACGGCGCGCAAAATCGCTGAAACTTTCCGCACCCTGGTGGTGGTATTAAGCGACGCCAATCTGGCCACCGGACAACAGGCTTTCCCCCGGCCGAAGATCACCCGGGAATGGGCCGCGCCGCCGGTGGATCAAAGCCCGGTACCGGCCGGCAAGGATCCGCTGGACTGGGATCCGAAAACCGGATTATCACAACGTTTCATTCCCGGACAACCCGGCGGCATGTATACGCTCACCGGCCTGGCGCATGACCGCAAGGGCCACGTCGCCTATGTCGCGGGCATCAACCAGGAAGGCTGTCATTATCGCAGCCTGAAACTGGCGGCCTTCCAAAAAACCCTGAAACCACCTAAAGTCTTCGGCGAACCCAGCGGGGATTTGCTGATCGTCGGCTGGGGCAGTACCAAAGGCGCGATCGAGGAAGCCGTCAGTAGAGTCCGTAAGGATGGCCTGAGTGTTTCCGCCATGCACTTGACGTTCCTGCAACCGATGGCATCCGGGATCAAACAGATCATGCAGAAATTCAAGAAGGTCATGACCGTCGAAATCAATTATTCGGACACACTGGAGGATGAGTTGATTGATGAAGACAACCGGCGCTATGCTAACCTGGCCTGGTTGTTGCGCGCCCGTTACCTGATTGATGTGGATTGCTGGTCGAATGTCCATGGCCAGCCCATCAAACCCGGCTCCATTGAACAAATGATCAGAGAACAATTGAAATGACCATCAAAGAGAAAACATCCCTGTTCGGACTGAGCAGTCAATGCGTCCTCAAGGTAGATGATGACTACAAAACCCTCGAAGATTATCAGGGCAGAATTTCGCGTTGGTGTCCGGGTTGTGGCGATAACGGTATCCTGACGGCTGCCCAGAGATTATGCCGCGATGAGCAGTTACCGCCGGAAAAGTGCGTATTCGTATCCGGGATCGGCTGCGCGGCTCGCTTCCCGCATTATATGAACACTTATGGTTTCCACGGCCTGCATGGCCGGGCCCTGCCGACGGCGCAGGGCGTCAAATTCCGACGCCCGGATCTGCATGTTTTCGTCAATATGGGCGATGGCGACTGTTGCAGTATCGGCACTGCTCACTGGATCCACGCAATCCGGTCCAACATGAAACTGGTTGTCATGATGCATGACAATAATATCTATGGTCTGACCAAAAACCAGGCATCACCGACGACGCCGATAGGCAGGAAAACCAACACCACACCGCGCGGCGCCTGGTTAAAGGCGCTCAATCCCCTGACCGTGACCCTGGGCATCACCAATGCGTCGTTCGTCGCCCAGGTCGTGGAATGGCTGCCAGAGTTGCTTTATGACGTGATCAGGCAGGCTTTTCACCATAACGGCTTAGCGTTTATCCGCATCCTGCAGCGTTGCCCGCACTTTACCCCGGACGTGTTTTCCAACCTGTTGTCGGATCCGAAAAAGCTGCTGATGCTTGAACATGAAAATGGCATCAAACTCAGCGATACCATGGCCAAACTGTACCAGACCCGGCAACAGCATGACCCGTCCAATCTGCACCGCGCCCGCGAAATCGCCGAGGCGGATGATCTCGTGCCTATCGGCATACTTTATAAAAATGAAAGTGTGCCGCGTTACGAACAGCTTACGAAACCCAAACAGAAGCCGACCTGGGAGCAGCGGGAAACCTTATTGAACAATGCCTTTGACCGGTTCGGGATCAACATCGACGCCCGCGCAGCGGCCGGAAATATATAAGGAACTATCAGTGAATGAATTCGAAGCCATGGAACGCATTGAACCTGTAAATATCGAGGCCGCCAGCCGAGCCCCCACTCCCGTCGTCAAGGCAACTTTAGAGGACAAGCTCCAGCAGTTACAGCCCGGCGGGTTGCCGTATGAACCGCCGCCAGCCGCCGCTGATGCCAATGCGGATCAGGGACAAGTGCTGCGGCAGCTTTTCAATTTTTACCTGTTCGGCAAGGTACCGGCTGCCGCCGGACCATCGATACAGGAAACGGGCGCCGTTCCGGCCCTGCTGCATCAATACCGGGACCTGGCCAGAATCCGCCATGATTATCCCTTTTGTCTGCATGGGGTCAAAGCGGCGAATGCTGTCAGCACGCTGTCGCAGATCATCGATTGCCTGGTCGCGGGCGTAACAGACAGTGGCGATGCCGGTGAACGGCTGAAACAGCATATCCACCGCATCGAACCCGAAATCCGCGCGCTGGCCGATCAGGACCGCGCGGCGGGATTACTGGGGCTCTGGGATCGCGCGGCCAAATACCTGCTGACCAAATCCCAGCTCTCTCCGGCGAAAAAGGAACAGTTACGCGACAACCTGGCCACGGCCCGCAAGACTTTGCCGGACCGGGAGATGATCGCCTGTGATGCTGACACGCCGGAACGCCTGCTTATCGGCCTGGCGCTCATGCATTGGCGTGAACGCTGCGCCGGTTGGCGCAGTGAACTCGAGTCGCTGATCCAGCAACTGAGTGATATCCTGAGTATCGATTTCAACAACTCTCCCGAGTCGAGAGACCCGCAACATTTGCGTGATGCAACCGCCACCACCGATGCCATCGATTTCAAAACCCTGTCATCGATCCTGGCAACCAGTCATCTGGAACACCCGTTGCCAGAACGCCGCAGCCAGCGCATCCGCGTCGCGCTCGACGCCCTGGTGCGGGTGCAACCGTTAATCATGCTGGATCCCGCCTCTCCGGGCTCCCTCGCTGCCGCGCCCATTAAAATAACCGAGTTATTCGATAACTGTAACGCTGCCAGCGCTGCTTACAGTGAGCGGCTGCGACTGCTGACGGACTTTTTCAAGGCCGTCGCCATTGCCCGCCTGGAACTGGAAAACCGCTACCGGGAGTCCGTGCATGACGAGTATTTCCAGCACTACGACAGCACCTACCTGGAGCGGCGGGAACTGGCATTGTGTCCGCCGGTATTGATAAAACTCAAATGCAGCCGCATGACGCAAGCAGATGTACCGGTGTTACTGAGCATTCTGACTGCCGATCTGCCCATCAAGGTCCTGGTGCAGGTTGACGATCTGTATGTGCGTAACAGTTCAGTGCCACCCGCCGGGATCGCCATCAACTGGCCGGCGCGCCTGGCCAGCCTGGCCATGTCCATGACCCGGGCCTACGTTCTACAGTCCCCGGTTTCCCGCCTGCAGATCATGCACCAGGGTTTCCTGGACGGCCTCGATTATAACGGTCCGGCCCTGTTCAGCGTGTACGTCGGGAACGAGGCCAACCGGGGTGGATTACCAAGATTTTTTGATGCGGGGACGGCGCAGGAGTCCCGTGTGTTTCCCGTCTTCACCTTCAATCCCGGCAAGGGCGACACCCTGATAGAGCGCCTGGCCGTGAGCGAAAACTCCATGCCGGATCAGGACTGGCCGACGGATGTATTCCGTTACCGCGCCGCGGATGACTCGGAAAAATCGCTAGCGCTGAAATTCACGTCGGCCGGTTTCCTGCTCAATGACAAACGCTTCACCGATCAGTTCTGGTGTATTCCACCATCCTGCGTGCATGAGAATTTGTTGCCATTACAGGATTATCTGGCCAAAGACAGCAAGGAAATTCAAGACAAGATACCGTACATTCGGACCGTCGATGTGGAGGGTTGTCTGCAGCGGGTCATCATGACCCGGCAGGTGGTCGATACCGTGCGTGAATGCGCCTCCTACTGGCGTCACTTGCAGGAACTTGGCGGTATCAATAATTCCTACACCCTGCGCCAGATAGCTGAAGCCAGCACCCGGCTCGCTGCCGAGAAACAGCAGGAAATGGCAGCCATCGAGGAGCAATACCGCCTGCGCATGGATCAGGATGTCGGCAAGTTAACCGAAACCATCGTCGGCCGCATCGCGCAGCAACTATTGCATTTAGGCGCGACGCCGGCCAGCGGGCCACTCGCGAATTTGTCATCTTTGGCGCCAGTCATCCCCACCGCCCCCGCGATGGAAGCAGCACCAGCCCCGAAGCCGGCGGCGAAAGCGGCTGCGGATGAAGACGAAGAGGGAGCAACTGCCTCGCTGGACGATCCCTATATCGATACCCCGCTCTGCACCAGTTGCAACGATTGCACCAAACTTAACAGCCAGTTATTCGCCTACGATGGCAACAAACAGGCCTTTATCAAGGACGCCACGGCGGGACCCTATAAAGACCTGGTGCGGGCCGCGGAAATCTGCCCGGTCAAAATCATTCATCCCGGCAAACCCAAAAATCCGAACGAACCGGGACTCGACGAGCTGATGCAGCGCGCGGCCAAATTCAACTGAAGTAATGTTCCTAATACCTCAACATATAAAATCATCCCCTCTCCCTCCGGGTGACGACTGCATGGGTGTAGCTAATGTAGGTCGGGTAGAACGAAGCGAAGCCCGGCGTGATTTACTCTTTTATTTAACGCTTTTTCAACCATATGGTGGGTTTCACTTCGTTCAACCCACCCTCCATAAACTCCGTCCCTGGAGTCGTCCCGGCGGACTTGTCCGGCCTCCGCCGGTATGACGGAAAATGCGTAATGGATTTAGTAACTACTCCATAGAGATGTTCAAATGGAAGCCGCCATCGCCATCGGATTCCTGACTGTCCTCGCCTGCTGCCTGGGCGTCATTCTGGCCATCGCCAATTCCAAACTGAAAGTATTCGAAGATCCCAGAATAGACGCAGTGCAGGAACTGTTGCCGGGAACCAATTGCGGCGCCTGCGGCCTGCCGGGTTGCCGTGTGTTCGCGGAAGCCGCAGTCGCGGGACAGATACAACCGGGTGACTGCCGGGTCGGCGGTCCGGACACGGCCGCGACCGTGGCCAATTTCCTCGGCATTGAAGCCGGTATCAAGGAAAAGGAAGTGGCGCGACTGCTGTGTGCGGGCGGCACTGACGTGGCGATCCAGATGGCGCATTATGTCGGCTATCCTTCCTGCCAATCTGCGACGGCCGTCTCCGGTGGCGGCAAGGGTTGCCGTTACGGCTGCCTCGGGTTTGGCGACTGTCAGATGGTCTGCGATTTCGATGCGATTGTCATGTCCCCGACCGGACTGCCGGTGGTCGACGTGGACAAATGCACAGCCTGCGGCGACTGCGTCGAGATCTGTCCTAAAAATATTCTCGTGTTGTTGCCGGTCAGTCAGCATCTGCTGGTGCAGTGTAAATCCGAACTGGAAGGCGACACGATGCTCGAGTTGTGCAAATCTGCCTGCACGGCTTGCGGCAAATGCGTCGCTGATGCGCCGCCAGGCCTGTTAACCATGCAAAACAACTTGCCGGTACTGAACCGGGAGTTAATCCACTTGCAGGCGCCGGACGCCATCAAACGCTGCGCCAGCGGCGCCATCATCTGGATCGACGGCCAGCAATTCCCCCATTGGAAAGAGACTCAAGCACATGTGGTTCAGAAAAAAGCCAGCGTCGGTTGACATCCGTTATCCCGGTTTGCCACAGACCCTCGACGGCCATGCGGCGCTGGCTGCTGTCGAAAAACAGATCAGTGATCAGGTCTGCATCCGTGCCATACCGCTCTTTACCGAACTGGCCGATCTGCTGCGCCACCAGGCAAACCGGCCGCTACTGATCCGGGAATCGGCGGAAGCGCGGGAACTGGCGGCGCTGAGCACCGGCGCCACTCTGACTGGGTTACGCAGTACGCTGATCACCGACAGGCTGACGGGTTTACTCGAAACATTGCATGCCATGGCCGGCGGCAGACAGAGTTGTGTCATCAACCTTACCGCCCGGGCATTGCCCAGACAGGCGGACAGCCTGCATGGCGGCCACGATGAATATCACGCCGTGGCGGGTGCACTGACGCCGGGACTGTGTGCGCAGGATCTGTACCGGACCTCGCATGCCATCCAGCAGGTGCTGGTACCGGAACCCGAACTCATCAACGAATTTTTAGGTAAACCCGCCGACAGTATCGACTGTCCAACACCGTCGCAGATCGTGCTATTCGGTGAACAACGCCGACGGATACCGGTGCTGCTGGATCGGGACCACCCGGCGGGGCTCGGCGCCGTTCAGGATCAGGAAAGTTATTTTCGCGCCCTGGCCGCGCAACGGCCGTTTTTTTATGACCACCTCGGTCCTTTACTCGACAGCGCCAGGCGCGAATTCGCGTACCTGACCGGCCGCACCTATGACCCGGTGACGGGCTATCAGGCCGACGATGCGGATTATCTGATTCTCGCCCAGGGCGCCATCGTCGAGGAATTACTGGCAGCGGTGCAAATCCTGCGCGCTGCCGGAGTCCGCGCCGGTGTCATCAAGCTCAGTCAGTTGCGGCCATTTCCGGGCGCTTCTGTGACGCAGCTGTTGCAAGGGAAAAAGGCGCTGACCATACTGGAACGCACTGACCAGCCGCTGGCGGAAGATGGGCCACTGCTGTGCGAGGTACGCGCGGCCCTGGATAAGGCACTGGAAAACGGCAGGGCCACCGGCCAGCCGCTGCCCTACCCCGCTTATCCCGGCTTCCGCCAGGTCAGCGACCGGCCCGCGCTGTATTCCGGCATTTATGGGATCGGCAGCGATCTGCCCGACTGCGCCGATCTGCTCGCCGTCTACCGTAATATGCAGAACGGCGCCAGGGCCAGGAAAAGTTTCTACGTGGGCCAGCTCTTCGGGCAACCGGACCGGCGTTTTCCGCACCTGCAAACCCTGCAACAGAAATTACAGCATGATTATCCGGAACTGGAGCGGCTGGCGATCGGCGGCGATCCGGGACAGACCAGCGCCAGTGCCGGCACCTCGGCTGCGATCCATTTTCTTTCCAGCCAAAGGGGCGTCTTCGCCGTGAACACCCTGGCCCAGGCGCTGGCCGAGGTCAGGCAAATGCAGGTCAGAACCTACCCGCAATCCGGGCTGGAGCAAACCTTGCAGCCCACTGTCATTACCCTGGTTTGCGCCCAGCCCGATGCCACCCTTTCCGGCAAACCCACTACGCACGACCTGGTGGCGGCGATGCCCGCGTGCAGGGCGCGCGGCAGCCAGTCCCCGGGCATGCAGCGATCCCCAGAGTAGCCGCTGTAGGGGAACAGGACCTGCCCCGGCGCGTGCAACTGGAGATACGGGAACGTCATATCCAGGTGCAGGTACTCAATGCGCGCAGGATCGCAGCCGAGGCCGCCTCGAACCCGGCCCTGATCGATCACCTCACCGTCTGGGCCCTGCTGGGCGCTTATCTGACGCTGTTACCAGGTGCGACCGCGGACAACATGCAGGCCGTGCGCGAGCGCCTGGCCCTGAAACTTCACGAGATCTTCGGCGCCAGACATCCACGGCGCGGCGAGATCACCCAGACCATGGCGCGTGCCGCCAATGAACTGATAACACTGCCGCAGGAGTTCTGGCAGTACAGCACAGCGCCGGGCCTGGCCGAACCTGAACCGCCCTGGACCGTAAAACAATCAACACCGGACAGCGAACAGGTCTTCGATGTCACCCGCTTCTGGCATTCCGTCGGCTATCTGTATGACAGCGGCCAGGCCGGGCAGACACTGAGCGATCCCTATCTGGCCACCGGCATCGTCCCGGCCGCCAGCAGCGCCTTCCGTGACATAACCCCCTACCGCTTACGGTTACCGGCCTGGTTGCCGGAAAACTGCACCGGTTGCGGCAGTTGCTGGTCCGCCTGTCCGGAATCGGCGTTACCGCCGGTGGTGCAGGATCTGGCAACCATCATCCAGAGCGCCATCCGGCAATGCGAAAGCCATGGTGACAAGCTGATCCAGTTACAACGCATACTGGATCCCTTAACCAAACAGGCCTACCGGTTGCTGGCGCGGGATGAGCTGGGACAGTATCTGTGCATGGGAGCCTTGTTGCAGGATGCTTATACCCAGATCACGGGACCATTAGCGCTGGATGCTGAAAAACTCGGCCGCCTGACCACGGAATTCAACCAGGTCAAAGCCGGACTGGAAAATCTGCCACTGGCCCGGACCGAAATCTTTTTTATCGGGCCGCATAACCGGGTAAAGAACTCGGGCATGCCACTCAGCATCGTCCTGAATCCCACCGCCTGCACCGGCTGCGGTGTCTGCATTACGAGCTGTCCCGAAGGCGCTTTTACCTGGGGCGAACAAACCCCGGAGCGAACCGCCGTGCTGGCGCAAAACTGGCAGGTGCAATTATCCCTGCCGGAACTGGCGCAGGATCGGATCGCCGCTTTCATCGACGATAGGCACCCGGAGACTTACGGCAACCGGCTGCTGCAACGCAGTGCCTACCATGCCATGCTCGGCGGCGATGTCTCCAGGACCGGCAACGGCGCCAAAGCGGCACTGCACCTGCTGACGGCAGCGGCGGAAGCCACCATGCAGCGCCGCTTCGCGCAACACATCGGTAAACTCAAACAATTGATCGCGGAACTGGAGGCTGGCATTCAGGGCGATGTTACCCGCACTCTGAACATCAATGATTTCGACGATTTCGCCCGCCGTCTGTCCCGGTTGGAGGGCGAGAAACTTTCCGCCGAACGTCTGGCAGAACTGGTCGGCGATAAATCGGACAGCGCGACCATCAATCCGGACAAACTGCGCCGCCACAGTGAACTGGTGATCAAACTGAAACAGCAACTGTCCTGCTATCAGCAGGGCGCCACCGGTTCCGGCCGGGCTCGAATGCTGCTGGTGATGGATCCCGGCACCAGCGCCGGCGACGGTAACATCTATCCGTATAACCCGCACACGCAACCCTGGGTCTGTTACCCGGCGGGCGATGTCACCAGTCTCGCCGAAGGTTTGCTCAGCGGCGCCAGACGCAGCCTGATGGAGGAAATCAATCAATGCCGGGCCGCTACGCTGGAGTTGACCGGCACTGACTATCGGCAGCATAACGATCGTCTGGCCAGTGACGTGGACGGGCGCGATTTCACCGTCGCGGAGCAGTCCTTGCTGCCGCCGGTGTTCGTCATCTGTCACAGCGCCGGTGATATCCGTCGGGATCTGAACCGGCTGTCGCCGGATGGTTATCCCGTCAAACTGATCCTGATCAACCCGCACGGCCTGACGATCACCTCAACCACAGAGGCAGCATCGGTCAGTATCAACAACTGTTATCCGGAAATGATGGCGCTGGCGCGGGCCGGTGTCCTGGTCATCCAGAGCAGTATTGGTCATCCGGGTGATTTAATCCGGGGCGTGACCGAGATAGTAAACCACCCCGGACCGGCGTTATTACATATTTACGCGCCGGATCCACGCATCAGCGGTATCGCCGAGGATCAGATCATAGAACAGGGCACTGGCCTATCGCAGCCGGGCGTTTCCCTTGTTCCGGGCCAGACCACAGGCTCAGGCGTTGACAGTACTGCTCGACGCCAATCCGGAACCGGCGGCGGACTGGACAGCGCGGACGTTAACCGTACGCGCAGCCAGCGGTCAGGAAACAAAACTGGAAACACTCATGACCGTGGCCAACTGGGCCATGCGGGAAGCCCGCTATCTGGAACACTTTACCATCCAGCCGCGAGGCCAGGTGCATGAGGAGATGCTACCACTGGTGGGTTATCTGGCACTGGCGCCGGGAGCAAGGGAAAACCTGCAACCCTACATCGATTTCGTTAACGACAAGCAGCAGCAATTCATCGCTGTGGTGTCACCGGCCATGGCTGCGGTCTGCGCCACGGCACTGCACAACTGGCGAATGTTACAGAGCCAGGCCAGCGGCGGGGCGAACAGTGTGATCGAAGCTGCAGAACCGGCGGCGACAGCGCCCGTCATGCCCACTCCCGATGTAACTGCCGCTAATCTGTCTGCCTATCAGCAACTGTCTGAGCGTTTGCTGGAACTGTGCGGCTACAAACAGGACCCGGAGTTCTTCCGGCAGTCGTTACGTGAATTCATGCTGCAAGACAAGACCGGGAATACAACACCCGTAAATCCAGCGGATGTCTGAATAAATGTTCCTGACATCTAATGTAGGTTGGGTAGAGCGAAGCGAAACCCAACGTGATTTACTCTTTGATTCAACACTTTTTCATCTGCATGGTGGGTTTCACGTCGTTCAACCCACCCTACATAAACTCTGTGCCTCCGTTGTAGGTCGGGTAGAGAGCAGCGAAACCCGATATGATTAATTTTTCTATTCAACGCTTTCACCTATCTGGTGGGTTTCACTTCATTCAACCCACCCTACATAAAC
>JACVQI010000231.1 GCA_015661095.1 Gammaproteobacteria bacterium | reverse complement strand
CTGGCATATTGGCTGATACGCCAGCGCATGGTCAATGAATGCTTTATCCTCAATAACACCAACCTGGCGACCATGTTCTCGACCGCTGTCAACGCGGATTACCGCCAACTCAGAACGGCCTTACCAGTATGGACGTTGTTCTACACAGTAGCTGGTTACGAATATTTCCCGGAGCAACGGGTTGAGTCACACATACAGGACATAGCCGGGATCAGCCAGCGGCTGAACACTACCTCGCTGCGATCAGTCGATGGAATTTCGGCCAACGAAATCCTGAAGGCGGTACAACTACCCTCAACCGATCCCTATTGGAAACTGCGCCCTCGCGGCGGCTGCGAGGATATTTTCTACCTGACGCAGCGCGAAAAACTCGCAGCCCAGATCGGGACCATGACCGGGCTGGCTGAAAAATCCTGTTATGCCGCCACCGACCTTGGCGTCTACATCCAGCCGATCGTACAAGGCACGAGCTGGCATTGTGAATTCAATCTGTTTTATGAACCCGGCAACGGCAGGGAATGTATTCGCGTCCAGGAGCTTGCCGGCTCGGCAATGCGAAAGTTGATGGAACAAGGCGCGTTCTTTTCGCGGCCATATGGAGAAAATTCCGGGATGATACTGAACCGGGACGGGGCTACTGTGAACGTCTTGCATACTTTCAAGAAGATCTTTGATCCGAACAACATTATGAACCCCGGCAAGGTGTGTTTCTGAAAATAACCGTAACTATAACCAGCTATCTGTAAAACTTTTGTGAGGTAACCGAGATGGGATTGGAACAATACCAGGGTGACATGAACATGTGTTGCCGGTGTTCAGCCTGCAAATGGGTGCCGATGCAGCGGGTCAGCGGCTATCAGTTCGCCAACGTCTGTCCGAGCATTTCCAGATTCAACTTCCACAGCTACTCCGGCGGCGGCCGCATGAATATCGGCGCAGCCATGCTGCGAAATGAAATCAGTTATACCGACCGGTTGCAGCACATCGTCTATAACTGCCAGATGTGCGGGGCATGCGGCGTATCGTGTAATTACGCCATGGACATGAATGTCATGGAGCCCATCTACGAGCTCCGGATCAAGTGTGTCAAGGACGGCAAAACCCTACCCGCCCTGGATCAGACCATCGAGGGCCTGCGTAAAACCGGTTCCATCTTCCCGCCCAATGGCAAGCGTGGTGACTGGGCGCAGGGACTCGATCTCAAGGACGCCGCGAAGGACAAGGTAGCTGTGATGTTGTACGTTGGCGACGTCACCAGCTACGATCCTTACCTGCAGAAACTGGCCCGGGCTACCGCAAAAATTTTACAGAAGGCCGGGGTCGATTTCGGCATAGCCGGTAATGCCGAAGTCAGTAGTGGCGATCGCGCCTACCAGCTGGGCTACGAGGAAGACTTCCTGAACCAGGCCCGGAAAAACATGGACTATATCAATAGAAACGGCATCAAAACGGTGGTCACCGCGGACGCGGAATCCTACCAGGCCTTCAAAGTCCTTTACGATAAATACAAACTGCGGGGCAGCCTGCAGGTGCTGCATATCACCGAATACATCCGGCAATTGATACAGGAAGGCAAACTGAAACCGAAAAACAATGTCGACATGAATGTCACCTACCACGACCCCTGCCATCTGGGACGGCTCGGCGAACCCTGGGTACACTGGGAAGGCAAGAAAGTCCCCGGTGACAGATTCGTGTTCGATCCGCCGAAACAATACCGGCGGGGCAGCAACGGCGTTTATGACGCACCGCGCGACGTACTTAACAGCATCCCCGGCGTCAAGCTCACCGAGATGCAGCGCATCAAGGAATACGCCTGGTGCTGCGGCTCCGGCGGCGGCGTTGGCCGATCCAATCCCGAGTTCGCGCAATGGACGGCTCAGGAGCGCATCGACGAGGCCGAAACGACCGGCGCTGAGGCCATCGTAACGGCCTGTCCCTGGTGTCAAAAGCTGTTCAACAAGACCATCGACGACGGTAACAGCCGCATGAAAGTTTTTGACATTGTGGAACTGTTCGAACAGTCGATCGAATAAGCGGGGACACCAATCATGGCATTGCACAAAGACATATACAGAGAATTTGAAGATGTAGTCGGTCCGGAGTACATCTGCGACGACCCTGCGATCATGCCCTCCTATCACGGCACCGAATTCGCGGCGGTGATCCTGCCGGAGAACACGGCGCAGGTGCAGGCAATCATCAAACTGTGCAACAAGCACAGGATTCCATTCCGGCCGGTATGTACCGGCTGGACCGGGAAGTTCGCGCCAGGTTTTCTGTACATCGATCTCAGGCGCATGAACCGCATTATCGAAATTAACGAGAAAAACATGTACGCGGTGGTCGAGCCCTATGTGATCACGGCGCAATTGCAGGCCGAACTGATGAAACGAGGGCTGCACCTGAACGTCAAGGGCGCCGGTTCCAACTGCTCGGCGATGCTGCGAGGGCACGGTCACCTGGATCAGACCACCAGCGGTGACGACCGCAATCACCTGGCCATCGAATGGGTGACACCGGCCGGTGACATCGTCCGCTCCGGTTCGCTGGGGTCATCCGATGAATGGTTCTGCGGCGATGGCCCGGGGCCGTCGTTAAGAAGCATCCTCACCAGCGCAGTGCCTCCCGGCGTCACCCCCGGCGTATTCACCAAGGCGGCAATGAAGGTCTACCACTGGCCGGGCCCGGCGCAATTCCCCGTCACAGGGGTGTCGCCAAATTATCAGTTAAGCGAGATCCCGCCTAACATGATGGCGCGCTATTACAGTTTCCCGTCCGTAGAAAAGATGTGGCAGGCCGAGATCAAGATCGGGGAGGCAGAAATCGCCTTTGAACTGATGGGTTTCAATATCGCCATGGTAGCCGCCAATATCAGCACCAGTAACGAACAGGAGGAGGAAAACTTCAAACGGCTGAGCAAGGAAATTCAGGGGCCGGGTTTTTTCATCATCCTGGCCGGTAACTCCGCGGCCGACTTCGCCTACAAGCAGCGCGTGCTAAATCAAATTGTTAATGACAATAGCGGCAAGTCCGTGACGTCACTCGAGGATCCGCGCACGGAGGGCATACTGCTGTGCCAGTGTATCCGCATCTCTGCTTCCATCCGCGAGACCTTCCGTCCCGGCGGCATGTTCAAATCCATCCCGGTCATGGGTCAGCGCGACCTGACCATCAGGTGGGCCATCGGCGCCGGCAAGGCGAAGGAGCCTTTGATTGAAAAAGGCCTGATCGTCGACGACGGTGGCGCTGCCTTCGGCTGGGGCGTGGAACAGGGCCATCTCGGCAAGACCGAAATATTCTGCAAGTACGATCCGCACAACGAGGTGGCGAACCAGGCGGTTGAGGACTGGCACAAGGAGCAGAGCGACCGGGCGTTCAGGGAAAACTACTTCGCCTTATTGATAGGCCAGGCGGTGGAGGACTGGCACAAGGAGCAGAGCGACCGGGCCTTCAAGGAACGCTACTTCGCGTTGCTGATTGGCCAGAACGCGGAAATCGGACGCGCATTGTCCAACTACGACAAATGGTGGAACGAGATCCAGAAATCATTCGATCCGAACCGCGTATCGCCGGAAGGAGGCGCGCTGGTTTAATGCCACGCCTCGGGGTTGGCCCGCGTCCCTGCGACTCGATGTAGCTTGACCCGGCAAGGGTCTTGGTGCCCGGATTGTCGGAGCGAGAAGGCGGACCATGGCTGCGACATTATTCGGTCGTTGACTATGGAGAATGCGGGCATGTATCCTGCCATAATCGGCACATCGCCGGAAACGCGCGGCAAAAGACCTGATTGTCGTGTTGTTGCCCAAGGTTGCAGCATCTCGGGCATAGTCAAATCGCATGGGGTTTAACATGAATAATCACATCATTCTATCGACCGGCTTACTCTTGATGGCCACTGTGGTTTCGGGCGCCGCGGCATCCGCCGATATGGCGAGCATACGGGCAGAAGAATATGCCAGCATCCGGCGCGCATTCTGTCCGCCACCCCCAGACCAGCCGGCGCAAAACGCGGCCGGAACGCCAGCCGATATCTATATCGAACCGACGCAAATTTTCGACAATCTTTATTTTGTCGGCGACCGCTCCACCTCGTCCTGGGCCTTGACCACGCCGGATGGCATCATCCTCCTCGACGCGGGATTCCATGGCAACGTAGAGGGTACTATCGTCACGGGCATGAAGAAACTCGGGCTCGACCCGGCGACCATCAAATACGTGATAGTTTCCCATGGCCATAACGATCATTTCGGCGGTGCAAAATATCTGCAAGATACCTTTGGGCCGAAGATCGTTCTCTCGGAAGCCGATTGGACGCATATGGTGACATGGCCGCAACGCGGCAACCCGGCGCCCTATCCCACGCGCGATGTCGTCGTCCATGATGGCGACGAGATCTCGCTGGGTGGGACGACGGTCCGGATGGTCGTGACGCCTGGCCATACACCTGGAACCTTATCGCCGATCTTTCCAGTCAAGGATGGCGAACAAACGCATTTCGTCGGCTACTGGGGCGGCGACGGCGCGGGTTATCTGCCGGCTGCCGAGATGGAAACCTATATGAAGTCGGCCGATCGTTTCGCAAGCCTCGACCCCAGGATCGATGTCGAGCTTAGCAATCACGCGGTTGCCGATGGCTTGCTACTCAAGCTGCCGCTGCTGCAAGACCGTAAGCCCGGTGATCCGCATCCATTCGTCTCCGGCAATGCCTCTTTCCGGGAATGGGTCGGCGTCCTCAAGACATGCGCCGGAGAGTTCCTGGTGCAAAAGCAAGCGCAATAGCGTCGGCGCGGCGTTTGCCGTTAGCGCGTGTCGCCCGAACCATAGAATGCTCCCACAACTTGCAGCCATAGGCATCTTCATCACGGTCTTCGTGATCGCCCACCTGCGCAAGGCGCCCCTTGGTATCATGATGTTCGGCGCCGCTTGTGGTGTCGGCATGTGGCTGGCCGGTATGCCGCTCGTGGATGTGGTGGACGGTTTCCCTGTCAGCATCATGGTGCTGCTGGTGGGGGTAACGTATTTTTTCGCCATAGCCCATGCCAATGGCACGATTGATCGCCTGCTCGAAGCGGCTCTCG
>JACVQI010000230.1 GCA_015661095.1 Gammaproteobacteria bacterium | reverse complement strand
ATAAGGCTCGTTTCGTAAATAGGCGCTGTAAGCCGACCCAAATAAGTCTTGAAACTACGCCTGATAAATCGTTTAAATATTCTTTTATCCACCCCCCGATCCTACCCCTGATATTCCTTAGAAAGTAATGGGTTAGAGTGTCGCACGCATGGCTACTTGTGTCAAAGGGATAATCGCCGTAATATATCAACTGCTTTATCAAGTAATTTATCCGTGATATAGAAGTGCGGCGAAAATCGCAATCCGCCCCCGCGATAGACACAAATTACTTTGTTATTCAACAAGTTATTCTGTAACTGCAGCATGTCCTTAGCAGCCACGGTAAAATTGATAATACCCGCATGACGCTGTGCCACTTTCGGAGTCAGGATCTGGACTGTATCAATTTGTTCCAGTTTATCAATAAGATATGCACTATTCCTCAATACCTTATGTTCTATCTGCCGATAGCCGATTTCCTCCAGCAAGGACAGACTGGCGGAAAAGGCATGGATACCGAGCATATTCGGGCTGCCACATTCAAAACGCCTGGCGGCGCGGGCCACCTGCCAGTCCCGGGAGTTGAAATCGATGTTCTCAACCATATGCCAGCCATATTGATATAACTGCAAACGCTCACGGGCGGCAGGAGTGCTATAGAAGAGGGCAATACCTTCCGGTCCCAGCAACCACTTATGCGCATCGGCCATGACAAAATCTGCCTGCAGAGCCTGCACATCCATGGTAATGGCGCCCAGGCTTTGTATAGCGTCTATACAAAACAGAATGTTATTGCGCCGGCAAAATGGCCCGAGTGCTTCCAGATCCAGTCGGATGCCACTGCCATATTGTACCGAACTGACACTTAACAGCCGGGTACGGTCATCACAATGATCCCGCAGGGCCTGTTCCGGCGCCTCGACCCGGATATTTACTTCCCGCAACTCAACACCTCGTCTGGCCAGGGATTGCCAGGGGATGCGATTGGATGGGAATTCCTCCGCGCTGATCACGACATTGTCACCCGCCTGCCAATCGAGCCCTGCCGCGACGACTGACAAGGCCTCGGAAGTATTCTTGAGCAGGGCGATATCATCACTGGAGGGCGCATTCAGCAGGCGCTGGATTTGTGCGCGTAGCGCCTGTTCCTTTTGCAGCCAGCGCTGATAATGCTGCGCTCCTATACGGGAATTTTCTTCCGCAAACTGCCGCACGGCGTCACGAGTTCGTGCCGGCCAGGGCGCGACAGCGGCGTGGTTCAGATAAATCAACCCGTCTTCGAGCGGGAATTCTTTTTTGAGCAGATTGGGGTCCATTGAATAACTTTGTTCAGTCTGAGTCTGGATTCCGGGATAATGATACCGCATGTCCTACCAAGTCAAACGCAAAGCGGAACAATTGACCGTCCCAGTACGCGGTCTGAACTACCGCGTATACCGGTGGGGCCAACCGGACGCTGCGCCGGTATTTCTGTTACATGGCTGGGCTGACACGGGTATCAGTTTTCAATATCTGGTGGATGCCCTGCCGGACACTTGGCGCCTGATCGCCCCGGATTGGCGGGGATTTGGTGATACAGACTGGAACCGCCAGGGTTATTGGTTTCCGGACTACCTGGCCGATCTGGATGTATTAATCGACACATTCGCTGCCAATAAAAAGGTCCGACTGGTGGGACATAGCATGGGGGGCAATGTCGTCCTGTTATATGCGGGCATCTGTCCGGAGCGGATTTCCCATGTGGTGACATTGGAGCAATACGGTTTATCCGACAGTGATCCGGATTCAGCACCGGAGCGCTATGCCCATTGGTTGGGGCAATGGCGCAAACCGCCCGTCAATCTGGAATATGATGATATTAATGACATGGAGGAGCGTCTGCGGTTCCTGGGGCCCCAGCTTAGCGAGGAACGGGCCAGATTTCTGGCGCCTTATTGGTGTAAATCCGCGGAGCAGGGCAAACTAGTCAGCAAGATCGATCCCGGCCATAAACGCGTCAATCCGGTATTATATCGACGGGCGGAGGCACGGGCCTGCTGGCGCAGAATCACGGCTAAAGTGCTGCTTGGCCTCGGTGCCGATTCCGAATTAACTAAACGATATCGGGAAGCTGGCGTCGCTCAGGAGTTTAAATCCAGTTTTGCGAACTTAACTGAAATTGTTATACCGCGCTGCGGTCATATGCTGCATCTGGATCAACCCGAACTGACCGCCGTGGCTCTGGATAAATTTCTACAAGAGGAATGACTATTTTAATTTAAACTATGGGCACTGAGCCGTTTGCGTGCCAGATTATCCCAATGAAAAAAAACACTTTTCAGCAACTATTTGAATTTGAACCGGGCCGCGAAGGTTTTTTCGGCGAGTTCGGTGGTGCGTATATCCCGGAGATTCTGCATGAAACCATTGCCGAACTTCGTGAGGTCTTCGACTCCGCCCGCAAGGACCCGGCCTTCTGGCAGGAGTACGTCAAACTCATGTCCAGCTATTCCTGCCGGCCGACGCCCATCACCTTTTGCGAAAATCTGAGTAACCGGTACGGCCCGCGGATATTTCTGAAACGGGAGGATTTGAATCATACCGGCGCCCACAAAGCCAATAATGTCATGGGGCAGGGGCTGCTGGTGAAGCGCATGAGTAAACGACGCGTGATCGCGGAGACCGGCGCCGGACAGCATGGCGTCGCGACCGCCACCATGGCCGCCAAGTTGGGACTGGCATGCACCATCTATATGGGGTCCGAAGACGTGGAACGACAACGGCCGAACGTTTTCTGGATGGAACAACTGGGCGCGCAAGTGGTGACCGTGGAAGATGGCACCCGGACTCTGAAAGATGCCATCAATGCCGCCATGCGCGACTGGGCCGCATCCATGGCGGATACCCATTATGTCCTGGGCACGGTGTGCGGGCCGCATCCATTCCCCCTGATGGTGACTTATTTCCAGTCCCTGATCGGTAACGAGGCACGCCAGCAGATGCAGACCCTATATGGTGGCTTACCGAAATGCATCTATGCCTGTGTCGGCGGCGGCTCGAATGCCAGCGGCATCTTCAGCGGCTTTCTGGACGATGCCGTGGAGCTGGTGGGTGTTGAGGCCGGTGGCTTGGGACTGGACAGCCACCAGCACGCTGCCCGCATCGCGGGTAAGGATGCACACATCGGCGTGGCGCAAGGCTATAAAACCTATTTCATTCAGGATAGCGAGGGGCAGATGCAGGACACCCATTCCATCTCCGCCGGCCTGGATTACATCGGTGTCGGACCGATACTGGCCTATCTGCACCAGCAGGGGCGCGTGCGCTTCGCGGCGGCAACGGATCAGGAAGTCATCGACACCTTCAGGACCACGGTTAAATCGGAAGGCATTATTCCGGCGCTGGAGAGCACTCATGCCATTGCCCAGGCGTTGAAAGAAGCGACGCGTTTTAACCGCGATGATAAGGTGTTGATCAATCTGTCCGGCCGTGGTGACAAGGATATCTTTACGATTGCCGAGGCCCTGCAAGATGAAAAGTGGCGCG
>JACVQI010000229.1 GCA_015661095.1 Gammaproteobacteria bacterium | reverse complement strand
GAAGTCGGCCGCGCCAGCGTTACCGGCAATACCGATCGGTTTACCATGATATTCAAGAAACCAGAAAAATAATCAGCGCATCAGCGCTACATAAAAAACCCGGGCATGCCCGGGTTTTTTTATACACTGTTTATTGTAACCTGACCGCCGTCACCTGGTACTGATCATCCAATAGATCGATGACACTCCGGTCACCGATTAGGTGCCCGGCACCGACCACGACGAAGTAATCATCCCGGCCATGTTCCAGATATTCTCTGATAGCCGCTGACATCTTTTTATTCCTGTCAAAGAACAACATCTCCATCAGCTTTTGCATTTCCGGGTTGGTTTCAGCCTCAGTCGCCAGTTCACTGAACAGGATATTTTGTAATTGTTCCTGATCCGCGCAACGCCAGGCGTCAATCATCTGCTGGATTTGTTCCTTGCCTTCCTCAAACTCCGCCAGGGTGTAAGCCAGAAAGGTTTCACCATTCAATTGTTCGAGCATTCCGATTTGCTCAATCACTGACTCCAGTTCCAGAATTTGTGCCTGATCCGGCTTTTTACCGAGCAAATACATTTCTATACCATAGTCCGGCAGATAACCCAGCGACGCCATTTGCAGATTGGTTATAACCATGGTTAAAAACCAGGGCTGGAAGTTCATGAAATTATCCGCTGGCAGCCCCAGGCTGGTTAACGTCATGACGAGATTGTTTATGACCGGTGCGGAGATCAGATCGCGCAGATTCCTGCCGTCCTGGAGGATTCCCCGCGTCTGGATTTGGGCGATGACTTCGGCATCTGCCATGGATTGAGGATCCACTTCGAATACCAGCTGCTCCGCCTCCTGGAATGCGGATTCGATGGCTGAGGGCAGGGGATAAAAATCAGCCTTGCCGACGTGGATGGAACCGAACAGATAAACCCGGCTGTTCCGGCCCTGGATTTTCCACAACAGTGTACTCGCGGGATCCCGGCACTCAAGCTGTCCCGCTTCCATGGCCGACGTCTTTTGCGCGGCAACCGGGTGCTGCAAACAAAGTGCGAGGCATACTGCGGTAGTGGCGATTATCGATCTCATCTCATCCTCATAATTATCAACCTTCCAGAGGTTGGAAAAAACTTTGCCCAGTCTAAACTTATGCCTTCGGACTGTATATCTTGTTGAACACTCGCTGCAATGGTCAACTCCAGAGACATGAGGATAAAAAACCATATGTCTCATAAGGCTATGAACATTTTTTCCACAATTGCACAGAGCAAATGTGATACAGTTATAACTAGTAAAAAAGATATCAGGCCGACCGGAATTTCGACACTACCTTGGCACTGAAAAATTTCTTAAATAATCGATTGATTATTCCAGTGAGGGAGCTATGAAATCAGACAACCAGCCAGCCCCTGCCGTTGCAGAAGCTATTCGTTCCATTTCAACGAATTTGACACGGCGTAATTTCATCAAGAGTGTAATCGCCGGCAGCGCGACGGTCTCGGCGGGTTATTTATTCGGCCTCAGCGGCTGTTCCAGCGAAACTGAAACCGCGACCGTGGCGACCGCCAAGCCCGCGTCCGGCACCATCGAACGCCTGATCTCATTGAACGTCAATGGCATGGTGCGCCGGGTCGATGTCCTGCCGCAGGAAACCCTGGCCATGACGCTGCGTTACCGGCTCGGACTGACCGGTACCAAGCTGGGTTGCGATCGGGGTGAATGCGGGGCCTGCACCACACTGCTCGACGGCGTGCCGGTCTATTCTTGCTCGACGCTGACCCATACCGTCCGCGGCCGGCAAGTGACCACGATCGAAGGACTGGAGGGACCGAACGGCGAACTGCATCCCGTGCAACAGGCATTCATCGATGAGCTTGGGCCGCAGTGTGGTTTCTGCACTCCGGGTCAGGTTATGACGGCGGTGGCGTTGTTACAAACGAATCCGAAGCCGACTCGTGATGATGCTCGCCACGCCCTGGCCGGTAACCTCTGCCGTTGCGGCGCTTATGACAACTATTTGAATTCCGTCATGCGGGCCGCGGGGGTCTGATATGAGTTACACCCTGATAGGAAAAGATTTTGTACCGCCCGACGTTATGGGCAAGGTCACCGGCAAGGCGAAATATGCCGAGGATTTCCGCGCTGAAGGCATGCTGTTCTGTCGCTTGCTGCTGAGCCCGATGCCGCATGCGCGGGTGCGCAGTATCGATACCAGCGAGGCATTAAAAGTACCCGGCGTCGTCGCCGTACTGACCGCGGACGATTTGCCGGCGCCGCCGCCGCCAACCCGGTCGGTGTTGACCAATGAACCGCATTATGTCGGTCAACCCATCCTGGCACTGGCCGCGGAAAATGAAACCGCCGCGCAGGATGCCCTGGAAAAAATCAAGCTGGATCTGGAACCCCTGCCCTTCACCGTCGATCCGCTGGAAAGCCTTTATCCGGGCGGTCCCAATGCCCTGACCGAAGGCAATCACGTGGTCAGCCAGGGTTTCCAATCCTCGCTGAAAACCACCAAGTGGACCGCCGGCGATTTTGCCGCCGTCGAAGAAAGTCAATTGCCGGCGGGCGAGGCCGACAGTGAATGGACCTATGGCGATATCGAAGCGGGTTTCAAAAACGCCAAGGTCGTCATCGATGAAAATTTTGTGACCGCCTCCTTGGCGCATCAATCCATGGAGCCGCGTTCAGCCATGGCCTATTGGGAAAACGGCAAGTGTTACCTGCACGCCTCCTGCCAGAGCCAGAGCTTTCCCTTCCAGTTTCTACCCGCGATGATCGGCGTCGAGCCGGACAACCTGGTTTTTATCGCCGAATACTGTGGCGGCGGTTTCGGCTCCAAAGGGTCGGCATACACCGATATGACTATTCCGGCGCATATGTCCAAAAAAACCGGCCGGCCGGTGATGATGCGCGTCAGCCGCAGCGAGGAATACTTTATCGGCTCGGCCCGTCCCGGATTCCAGGGCCGCATCAAAATGGGTTTTCGCGCCGATGGCCGGGTCACGGCACTGGATCTGTTTATCGTCCAGGACAACGGTCCGGAAGCGGGTTTCGGTGATTACAGTTCCGCCGCCGACGCGATCTCCCTTATCTACACGCCGGAGGCCATGCGCTGGCGCGGCATCAGGGTGCAAACCAATACGCCGCCGGTCGGTCCGCAACGCGGACCCGGCCGCAATCAGATCGCCGGCATCATCGAGCCATTGATCGACAAGGCGGCACGGCAGCTCGGTATCGACCGGAAGGCCATCCGTTTGCTGAATAACCCGACCAGCGACACCAAATTCGGTCCCAACCAGTCGACCCTCACCAGCGCTTATATCAAAGAGGCCCTGGAACAGGGCGCGCAGGCTTTCAACTGGGAGCAGAAAAAACAACTCAGCGGCCAGCGCAATGGTCCAAAAGTAATCGGCATAGGCATCGGCCAGGCACATCATCCAGGCGGCGCCACCGGTTTTGACGGGCTGGTCCGGATCACGCCGGACGGCATCCTGCATATCCACACCGGGGTCGGGAATCTGGGCA
>JACVQI010000228.1 GCA_015661095.1 Gammaproteobacteria bacterium | reverse complement strand
GCAGCGCATCGCGCAATCGGCGCACACCGGCCACCATGGAATAACCGTTCACATCTGCCAGCGAGTATGTCGGGCCGGCCAGCCATTCCGACTCTGTCAGAATCTTCTCCATGCGCTGGATCGAAACCCCCAGCCGGCGTCTGGAATCAGCCAGTTGCTCCGCGCTGAAGGATTCGCCCGCCACGGTCGCCCACTTGTCGCGCTGCTCCTGTAACGGCACGTGCGACAACATCACCTCGAGTTCATTTTTAGCCAGGCTCTGGGCCACCTTCCTGACCATGGCATGCCAGCCGAGCATGCTCAGCGCCGGACAAAAGTATTCGTCAATAAACTTGCTCCAGACCCGCATCCGGGCCCGTTGCACCGGGTCTGCCGGCCGCAGCGGCACTTCCGGAAACACCTCATCCAGATATTCATTAATCACCGTCGATTCGGTGATGATGGCGCCGTTGTGCACCAGCGTCGGCACCTGCCCGTTCGGGTTGATCGCCACGTATTCCGGCTGGTGCTGTTCGAACTTCAACAGATCGACATAATGGCTGACGAAAGCGAGCCCTTTCTCTTTCAGGCAGAGCAACGGTTTCATGGAATTGGCGACGGGTTCGGCGTGGTAGAGTTCCAGCATACTCGGCTCCGGAATCTACTCGATAAAACGCCGGTTACTACAGTATTTTGGATCGCACCTGCCCACAACCACCTCATCATTAAAATCTGCTATATCAGGTTACTCTCAAGAAACGATTATATTTATGATCTTTATCATGTTTTATGAATTTCACCGGGTACAGGCTAATCTCAATATCCGGTATTGCCAAACGAGGGAAAACCCGCAACACTTAACTTCGATTACCTTTAATATGTTATCTGCATCAGCAACAGAGAGAGTGTTATGAAAGACGTCAATGGGAAAGTGGCCTTTATCACCGGCGGCGCCAGCGGCGTGGGCTTGGGGATGGCCAAGGTCTTCATCCGGGCCGGTATGAAGGTCGTTATCGCGGACATTCGCCAGAAATTCCTGGATCTGGCCCGGCAGGAACTGAAGGGTGACGTGCACACCATCCAGATCGATATCACCGACCGCAAGGCGATGCAGCGGGCGGCGAAAGAGACGTTACAGGTTTACGGCAAAGTGCATATCCTTTGCAACAACGCCGGTATCAATCTGTTCAAACCCATCGATGAGTCGACCTACGAAGACTGGGACTGGGTGGTGAATATCAATCTGAACGCCGTCTTTAATGGCATCCATACCTTCGTGCCGCTGATCAAGGCCCATGGTGAAGGCGGCCATATCGTCAATACCGCTTCGATGGCGGCATTTTGCGCCGGCGCCACCGCCGGGATCTATACGGCCACCAAATTCGCCGTGCGCGGCCTGTCCGAATCCCTGCGGCTGAGCCTCGGCGCGTTCAACATCGGGGTATCAGTCTTATGTCCCGGGCTGGTGCAGAGCCGGATTTATCTCAGCGAAGAGATCCGCCCGGAGGATTTGACCAAAACCAACTACACGGTGGATTTTGCCGGCGTCAAACGGCTGGAAGAGGTGCACAAGATGGGCATGGATCCGGTTGAGGTCGGCGAGAAAGTGCTACGCGGTATCCAGCAGAATCAGTTGTATATCTTCAGCCATCCCGATCATAAAGAGGAAGTGCGGCAATTGTGCGCTGAGATCGTTGCGGCCTTCCCGGATGAGGAACCAGAACCGAAACGTATGGCCTTTGAGGATATGCGCCAGGAACGGGTGGCAGAAGCCAGAAAGAAAGCCGATGCGGTGAAATAGGGGGTTAGACTGAAGGGGATTAGACTGAAGACTGAAGGATGAAGGATAAAGATATTAAGTCATCTAATAAGCCTTCAGCCTAAACCCCTTCAGCCTAAACGCCTAAACCCCTTCAGTCTAAATTAATTACATAATCTAAGGTAAATTAAATGTCCGTTGATTTTTCGCACAATCCCATATTCTCCGGCCCCTTCGCCCATTCGTTCCGGGCGGAAGTGGATATCCATGACTGCGAGGTCGAGGGCGAACTGCCAGCCGATCTGGACGGCGCATTTTACCGGGTGCAACCGGATTTCATTTATCCGCCGACCTACGCCAATGATGTGCCATTCAACGGCGATGGCCACGTCAGTATGTTCCGGTTCGACCATGGCCATGTTGATTTCAAATGCCGTTACGTGCGCACGCAGCGGTACAAGGCGCAGACCCAGGCCCGCCGGGCTTTGTACGGCACCTATCGCAATCGCGCCACAGATGATCCGGGCGTGCGGCATCTCAGCGGCGGCACGGCCAATACCAACCTGATCTTCCACGCCGGGCGGCTGTTCGCACTGAAGGAAGACAGTCCGCCGGTACTGATGGACCCGAACACCCTGGAAACCCTGGACGATTACTACACCTTCGGCGGCAGACTCAAGAGCGAAACCTTCAGCGCCCACCCAAAAATCGATTACGCCACCGGCGAGATGTTCAACATCTGTTATGAAGCGAAGGGCAACGGCACCACCGACGTGTGTTTTGTCGGTATCGACAAGACCGGGGAACTCAACTGGGAAGCCTGGATCAAGGTCCCCTATGCCGGCATGCTGCATGACTTCGCCATTACCGAACACTATATCGCCTTTCTCGTCATTCCCATGGCGGTCAATATGGAGCAGATGCGAAAGGGCGGGGTGCACTTCGCCTGGGATTCGACACTGCCAACCTGGTTTGGCGTGCTGCGCCGGGGCGGCGACGGCTCGGACCTGCGTTATTTCAAGGGACCGGAACGCAGCGCCACCCATGTTATGAACTCCTTCTGCGACGGTACCAGGATTTATGCCGATATGGATATGTCGCAGGGCAACCAGTTCCCGTTCTTCCCCATGCTGCATGAGCAATTCGATTTCAAACGCGCCGCCGGCCGGTTGACCAGAGTGTCCGTCGATCTGTCCAAATCCGCGGAGACCTACGATATGGAAGTGCTGTATCCGGAGATTGGCGTGCTGCCCCGGACCGACGAACGTTACTGGGGCCATCCCTACAACGTCGGGTTCATGCCGGTCACGGACCTCAGCAAACGGCTGGACGATACACTCACCGGCAACACCGGCCTGGTGTTAAATACCTGGACCCGTTTCGATCATAATACCCACAAGAGCACTTCCTTTTACGTCGGCAATACCTCCAGTCTGCAGGAATGCCAGTTCATTCCACGCAGTCAGAATGCGCCGGAAGGCAGCGGTTATCTGGTCGGGCTGGCCAATCGCCATGTCGAGCAACGCTCGGACCTGCTGATCCTGGATGCGGAGCAGCTCGATGCAGGACCGATAGCGACGGTGAAACTGCCGATCAAACTGCGCAATGGCGTGCATGGCCATTACGTTCCTGGCAATCTGTTAGCTGAGAAATAATCCGGAGTCGCGTTATGGCAAAAATCACTGGTGGTGAAATGGTCGTTCGAATGCTGGTCAAGACCGGCGTCAGTAATGTTTTTGCCATCCACGGCGCCCACCTGGAAACCATCTTCCAGTCCTGC
>JACVQI010000227.1 GCA_015661095.1 Gammaproteobacteria bacterium | reverse complement strand
CAGATAAAGGTGCGGTCTTCGACGCGGGCCACGTCTTCCGGTACGGAGCGGACGTAATAACTGTTCGGCCGCCTGGCACGATTCAGGGGTTTGGCGGTGCCATTCAGGACCATGAGTTGCCACATGCGGTTATATTCCGCCTTGCTGCCGTCGCACCAGACGATACTTTCTGGCTTGAACAGGGCGGCCTTGTCGTTAACCCATGTCTGGAGTTGTGTGTGTTTGGTGGTCATTAATTGGCCTCTGATTCGTTGCAATCTCTGGGTATGTCTGTATAACAGCGACCCAATACAATTCTGGTAGAGGCCGTCTGGTTGTTAAGGTAATCCTGGTGCGAGATCGGCAGTCTGCGCCCGGTTTGCTCCTCGAATCAGACCGATCTGCTTGAATTCTATAATTATTTACAGACGCGGCTATTATCGCACTCAATCGGGACTTTTTAAATAACTGGTTAAGCTTTCCAGGTCCGTGAACGGTGCCAGGCAGTGAAAACCCTCGCAAACATAGGCCGTGGCAGCGCCCTGCGCGGTTCGCTGGGCGAGACTCACGGGTAAATCCGTGGCGTCGGCGGGGATGACATAGATCCGGGTTCTGATACCGGCGCTATCCCGGCAATGACGTTGCCAGTCAGTCAAAACATCAGGATTACCGCGCAGAATGATTTGCCGGGGCGGGTAGAGATAATCCTCGAGGGCGAACAACAGGGAATTACAGGCGGAGGGCGCCCAGTTGATGGTGCTCCAGGCGGCCTGCAGTGTCTGCTCGGCGATCGCCGTGTAGCGGGGTTCATTGATGAGATAGCCCAGTACGGCTAAAGCCTGAGTGATGACCCCATTCCCTGCGGGCGTGGCATCGTCCAGATAATCCTTTCTTCTCTGGATCAATGCCTCGTGATCGTGCGAGGTGAAAAAGAAGCCGTGCTGTTCGGTGTCATAAAAATACGTAATCGCGGCATCGGCGAGTTGTCTCGCGAAGTTCAGCCAGCGGTCGGACCAGCGGGCCTGCAGCAGGGTCAGTATGGCATCCAGCAGGTAGGCATAATCATCCAGATAGGCGTTCAGGCGCGACTGGCCATCTTTGTGCGTCACCAGCAGGCGGCCCTGCCGCCAGAGCTGGTCGTGAATAAATCCCAGGGCTGACTCCGCGCTTTGCCTTAAATCGTCCCGATCAAAACGTATGGCCGCTTGTGCCAGACCTTTGATGGCGAGGGCATTCCAGGCAGTCAGGATCTTCTCATCCCGGCCGGGACGGATGCGCTGATCACGCGCCGCCAGGAGTTTGCTGCGGGCGGATTCGAGTCGCGTGCGCGCCGTTGCCAGATCCAGACCTGATGCTGTAGCAACAGTTGCCAGCGACTGGCTTACATACAGATGCCAGTGCCCTTCGAAATTTGCATGTTGATCGAGACCGTAATGGGCGGCGATGAGTTTATATTCAGCGTCGTCGAGCAGTTTCCGCACCGAGGCCGGGTCCCAGATATAAAACTTGCCCTCAACCCCTTCTGAATCCGCGTCCAGGGAAGAATAGAAGCCGCCGCCCGGCGCCTGCATTTCCCGTTGCAACCAGGCGGACATCTCCAGGGCGACTTGCTTATAGGTGTCGTCCCGGCTGCAGTGCCAGGCATCGGCGTAGAGAACCAGCAACTGGCCGTTGTCGTAGAGCATTTTTTCGAAATGCGGGATCAGCCAGTACTGATCCACGGCATAGCGGCAGAAGCCGCCGCCGATCTGATCGTGTATTCCCCCGGCCGCCATTTGTGTCAGCGTCTGCAGCGCCATCTGCTGGCAGTCCGCGCCGGCCAGTCCCAGTTCGTGGTGGTGCAGCAGGCGATTGATATTGGTGGGATGGGGAAATTTCGGCGCGCCACCGAAGCCGCCGTGCTCGCTGTCGAAAGTCCGGCTAAGTTCCTGCACGCTTTCCAGTAATGGCGACTCATTAAGGGACGCCGGTGTCTGCGTGGCGGCTGGCGTGTACGAATCACGCAAGGCCTCCAGCACGGCGTTGTTCTGCTCTCTGATGGTTGCCTGTTCCCGCTGATAGAATTCCGCCACCCGCACCAGCAGCTCCTTGAAACCGGGCAGTCCGTGGCGGGCCTCCGGCGGGAAATAAGTGCCGCCGAAAAACGGGACATGATCGTCCGGTGTCAGAACCATCGTCAAGGGCCAGCCGCCCGAGCGCCGGGTAAGCAGGTATTGGGCGTGCTGATAAATACGGTCCAGGTCCGGCCGTTCCTCCCGGTCGATCTTGATGTTGATGAAATGCTCGTTCATCAAGCGGGCGGTTGCGACATCCTCGAAGGATTCATGCGCCATGACATGACACCAGTGACAGGCCGAATAACCAATGGACAGCAGGATGGGTTTGTTCTCCGTGCGCGCCCGCCGCAGGGCAGCATCGTTCCAGGGATACCAGGCCACCGGATTATAGGCGTGTTGCAGCAGATAAGGGCTGGTCTCGTTGATCAGGGCGTTGGCTTGGTCTGTAGCAGTCATCCGGTCTTCCCACTCATGCAGGATCGGAACTATACCTGAATGTGTTGGGAAATGATTGCTGACGGCTTAATGTCAGCACGGGAAGTGCGGGTATTACTGTTGGTTACTGGTTGATCTCTGCATAAATAACCACCTGGTTTTTTCCTTTACTTAAACACATCCACCTAAGATGTTGTTTCAGTAAATGTCTGCTGACGGCTTCGTGATAAGATCCAGCTATGCTCACTTATCCGGATATAAACCCGGTCGCGGTTGACTTCGGTTTTTTCAAAATTTACTGGTATGGCATTAGTTATGTGGCCGGCATCGTGGTCGCCTGGTGGTTGTTGCATGGACGCTGTAAAACTTTACGGCCGGACTGGACCCGGGAACAAGTGGCCGATCTGATCTTTTACGGAACCCTGGGTATCCTCATCGGCGGCCGTCTGGGTTCAGTGCTGTTTTATAATTTTTCCTATTACCTGCATAACCCCCTGGAGATCATCATGGTCAACAAGGGTGGTATGTCCTTCCATGGTGGCCTGGCCGGTTTCTGTATCGCGCTCTGGCTGTTTGGCAGAAAGCAAGGTAAGGGTTTCTTCACTGTTGCTGATTTTGTCACACCCGTGGGGCCGGTTGGGCTGCTGTTCGGTCGCCTGGCGAATTTCATTAATGGTGAATTATGGGGCCGTCCCACCGATGTCCCCTGGGGCATGGTTTTTCCGCATGTGGATGATCTGCCCCGGCATCCGTCGCAGTTATATGAGGCCGTGCTGGAAGGTATCGTCATGTTTCTGGTGTTGTGGTGGTTTTCCCGGAAACCACAACCGGCGATGGCCGCGAGTGGATTATTTCTGGCAATGTACGGCCTGTTCCGCGGATTGATTGAATTCTTCCGGCAACCGGATAAGCAGCTTGGTTTCCTGGCCGGAGACTGGTTGACCATGGGCATGCTGTTATCCCTGCCGATGATTGTTCTCGGTCTGATTTTGCTATGGCTTGCTTACCAGAAAAACAGTGAAAAGCAAAAAGTTTAAAGATAAAAGTGAAATGTGAA
>JACVQI010000226.1 GCA_015661095.1 Gammaproteobacteria bacterium | reverse complement strand
AGCAATGATCTGCTGATAGTCGTGGGCGCGCTCGTCGGCAGCAGCGGCGCGATCCTCAGCTACATCATGTGCCGGGCGATGAACCGGAGTTTTCTCGCCGTAATCGCCGGCGGTTTTGGTACGGCTGGCGGCACTGCCGCAACCGGCGCCGCGCCAGCCGGTGAAGTTGTCTCGATTAATGCCCAGGAAGCCGCCGATCTGCTCACCAGTGCCAGGGAAGTCATGATTATCCCTGGTTACGGCATGGCTGTGTCACAGGCCCAGCATACGGTCTATGAAATCACCAAGGCCTTGCGCGGGCAGGGCGTCAAGGTCCGCTTTGGTATCCATCCTGTGGCTGGCCGCATGCCCGGTCATATGAATGTTTTATTGGCCGAAGCCCGGGTCCCCTACGATATCGTTTTCGAAATGGATGAGATCGTCATCGGCGCCAACGATATCGTCAATCCCTCCGCGCAGGAGGAACCGAACAGCCCCATTGCCGGTATGCCGGTGCTGGAAGTCTGGAAAGGCAAGACCACTATCGTCCTGAAACGCAGTATGGCGACCGGTTACGCCGGGGTCGATAATCCGCTCTTTTACAAGGACAATACGCGCATGTTGTTCGGCGACGCAAAAACCAGCCTCGACACGGTGCTGAAAGCCATCAGTAATTGAAACACAGATATTGTACATGGACGTACGTTTATGTATTAATGGATAGGCACAGAGCACACGGAGAAAAGATAATATTAAAAAATTTACTGAATATAAAATAATCCAATTTTTAACACTTATTACTTTTAACTTTTTACTTTATATCTCCGTGCACTCCGTGTCTCTGTGTTGAAATATTTTCTATCAAAAAATGACAAATTCCGACACACCCTATAAATACGCACTGCTGCATCTGGGCTTCAGGCCGTTCTTTCTGGGCGCGGCAACCGCCGCGATACTGCTGGTATTAATATGGATGTTGATTTATCAATTCGCCTGGTCTGTTGATCTGAACGGTCTACCCCCCATCTACTGGCATGCCCATGAAATGGTGTTCGGCTATGGCCTGGCCATCATCGCGGGTTTCCTGCTCACCGCCGCCAAGACCTGGACGAATCTGCAAACGCTGCATGGTTATAAGCTGCTGGCGCTGTTCAGTCTTTGGCTAATCGGCCGCATCGTCCCGTTCGCAGGCGCTGTGCTGCCGGTGGCGGTCATGGCGGTCACCGACAGTCTGTTCGTGTTAATTCTGCTCATACATATCTCCATTCTGATTTTAAAATCCAAACAGTACCGACAACTCATCATACTGGTACTGTTGTTGTTATTGCTGGCCGGCAATCTGCTGTTCTACACCGGCGTTCTGCAAAACAATCCTGCCCTGATGCAGAAAGGTATCTACATGGGATTATATCTACTGATTAATATTATCCTGGTCATGGGCGGCAGAGTAATCCCCTTCTTCATCGAACGCGGCGTCGGTTATCCGGTCAAGCTGACGACCAGAAGATGGCTGGATATCGCCGGCATCGCTTTTTTCGCACTGTACTGGATCATCGAAGTCTTTACGCCACTGCAGCAGTACAACGCGATAACCGCCGCGGTGTTACTGGTCTTGCATGGCTGGCGACTCTGGGGCTGGTATACGCCGGGGATTTGGCGGAAACCCCTGTTATGGGTGCTGTACATCGCCTACGGTATGCTGGTGATCGGATTTTTACTGCGGGCTGCAACAGGTGTATTCGATATCTCGCCTGTACTGGCCACCCATGCCTTCGGTTACGGCGGTGTCGGCGTACTCACCCTGGGCATGATGTGCCGGATCATCTGGGGCCATACCGGCAGAGAAATCGCCAATCCACCCCGCGCCCTGCCCCTGATCTTCACACCCATCATTCTCGGCGCCATCGTTCGTTCGATCATGCCGATCTTACTGCCTGACTCCTATCAACTCCTGGTCGGTCTCTCGCAGGTGTTATGGATGTTGGCCTTCGGGGTGTTCCTTTTTATATACGCGCCGGTACTGATCGCGCCACGGGTTGACGGTAAATATGGATAATTACAAATCAGCATTACCCATTGGATATTGATAAAGGCAAACCGGACACTCTGGATATCAGGGCACTATAATCAAAACCTCTCCAACTCTATGAAAACAGGAGGTTTACCACCATGTCCCCATTGCACCCTATATAATGTTATCGGACAATGTGTCCATTAAAACCTGGTTATACTGCTACATTGACATGCCAAATATAGTATATATACTTTATATGGTATGTGGCTCGTTTACGAACACCGTCGTGTTGAAAAGCAGATCAATTCAATTCCCAGGGATATTCTAAAACGATACGAAAAGTGGAAGGATATTGTCACTCTTTCTGGCCCGGGGGGTTTACGCTTAATTAAGGGATTTCATGATGAATCGCTTCAAGGGGAATGGAGGGACTGTAGATCGTCAAGACTGGGGGATAAATACCGGGTTATTTATAGAATTTTACGAGACCAAATACTTGTGCAAGTTATAAATATTACGGCTCACGATTATCGGAAGAAATGATATGAAAGATTACAAAATTGCGAAAAAACAAATTAATGTTTCTGTTGGCGAATCAGTCCGCCTTATTCGTGAATTACAGGAAATGAGCCAGAATGATTTGGCTAATGCTACTGGCATCCCCCAATCAACCATCTCGGCGATAGAAAACGACAGGGTAAACCTTGGTGTGGAACGCGCAAAACAACTCGCTCGTGTTCTGAAATGTCACCCGGCTGTATTAGTATTTCCCAGTTGGGACATTAAACATGAGAACGCAGCATAACAAAGCGTTCGAGGTGCGCCAACGACGCGCACCTCAACTTGTGGAAAAGGTGACAGATGTATTTTTTGTTAGCCTGGATGGAATTAAATGGAATAACGAAATATGCATAAAGCCATCGAGTTTCATATCGAGGGATTGCGTGCCGAAGGCTATGAAGTGCCCAAACCTACTAGCTGTTCGAGCTACGTCGAAATAGTTGCATGACAAAGCTTCAGGTACGATATCGGGATACTCTCCGCAATGTGCTCACCTTGCAACACATCGGGCTCACCGGCTGACCGCCGCCGAGCCCGATTCCGATGAGCCGCAAGCCGCCGCCCTCCGATGCCGATCTCACACCGTTCGCGGGATCGGCGACCGACGTTGCGCCGCTCGGACGGCAAACCGCCAAGCCTGAACACGAATTGACCGCCGACGAGGATCTCGACGTCGCCGACTGGGATCGCATCGCGGAGCTCGAGGAATTCAAATCACTGCTGGCCGCTAAGGCCAGGTTCATCGTCCCGGCGACCGTGTTCTTCATCGTCTATTACTTCGCGCTGCCGCTGCTCGTGGGGTATGCGCCCGAGTGGATGGCGAAGAAGGTTTTCGGCGTCGTCAACGTCGCGTATCTGTTCGCCCTATCGCAGTTCTTCATGGCGTGGATACTCGCGCTGCTGTATGTCCGCGCGGCCGGCCGCTTCGACGCGATGACGCGCGGCATCATCGAACAGTTCAAGAAAGGCGGCCACTGATGTCTCCGGCGCTCTTGATGTTTCTCGGCTTCATCGCGATCACGCTGGGGATCACATGGTGGGCCGCGCGCCGGAGCACGGGGTCGAGCGCCTATTTCGCCGCCGGACGGTCTCTCACGGCGTGGCAGAACGGCATTGCAGTGGCCGGCGACTACATGAGCGCGGCGTCGTTCTTGGGTATAGCGGGCATCATTGCGTTTCAGGGCTTTGACGGCTTCATGTACTCCGTCGGCTGGCTGGTCGCGTACCCGACCGTGTTGCTGCTCGTTGCCGAGCCGCTGCGCAACGCTGGTAAGTACACGATGGCCGACGTGCTCGCTTATCGCCTGAGCCCGCGGCCGGTGCGTGCGATGGGCGCAGTGTCGACGCTGACGGTGAGCACGTTCTACATGATCGCCCAAATGGTCGGTGCGGGCGCCCTC
>JACVQI010000225.1 GCA_015661095.1 Gammaproteobacteria bacterium | reverse complement strand
CAGATCGGACTGAAAGGCATCCCGGTGGCGGTTATTTACCGGCACCGGTGCCGCTGGTCGTCGAGATCGACGGTGAGATTCATGAAGGTGTCATCTCCGGCGTACGTGTCGATCAACCGCCCGGTTCCCTGCTCAATGCCAGACTGAGAAAATTCTGGTACCGGGAAATGGATTAAACCCGGGCCGCAATTACTGTAACTGAATTAACCCAAAGAGTAGCAAGCCTGCTTCCCGTCCCGGGGAGCAGGCTTAACAGGGAAGAATCTACAGGATGGTATCGGGAATGGCTGCAAGGATGAGGATGCGCAAATTCCGCGTGTCAATCACACCATTCATCGACCATGGCCCGAGCATCTTTGACCATCTTTTGGCGCGTCAGGCCTGGATAATCCGGCCCTGGGGCACAGAATAGCTGGCCAGCCTGGTTCTGGATCGCCGGCAATTTTCCTCACGCAAAGCGATTTCCTCCTGCGCCAGCTGCTGTTCTTCTGCTTTTTTGTTACGAGTCTCGCGTAATTCATCCGCGCGTTTAACATCATCCTGCAGAGCTTTGGCGGCAGTCTCCGTATCGGCCTTTACCTGGGCCTTGACGATATCAGCCTTGATTTCACCGGGTGGCGGTGTCCGCGAATAGACGGTATTACCATCCTCATCCACCCATTTGTAAAATTCAGCCGCAGATGCAGGATTAACAACTGCCATGACACTCAGTAAAACTGACAACGCCAGAGGCTTGGATACTGTTCGCATAAATATTGAACCCGCTATGACGACAGGCTTGGCTACTGATCTCATATGTATTGAACCCGACATTTGAAAAGTTAATAATATAATAGTATATGACTTAAATAACCGGTTGTAATCGGTTGTTTATGAAGAATTAGTTGCTATGAACTCAGATAAGTTCATAATAATTGATGTATTGCAGTTACAACAGGTTTCAGCTCTACCACGCGAGGAATTGTATTATGAAACGACTGCGCATATATGCATTTTTATTGGCATGGATTTACAGTCTCAATGTCATGGCTGCCGTGAACATTGTTGAATGTGAGGATGAGCAGGGGAACAAGACATTTCAAAGCGCATGCCCTCCAGGCACCAAACAGGTGAATGAAAAACGCGTCGCTACTGGAACAGCCACACCTACGACAGCTGGGCAGGGTAGCGGAACCAACCTCAGTGCGACATTATATTACTCGCCGAATTGCGAATCCTGTGAGGTTGTGAAGGAATATCTGCGTAACCGGAATATCCAGATTAACGAGAAAAATGTTTACGATAATCTTGACTTGCAGAAGGAATTGACGGATCTCACCGGCAAACAAACAGTTCCTGTGACAGTCATAGGCGACAAAGTCCTGATCGGATACAGTCGCGCCGATTTGAGTGCGGCACTGGCAACTATCGGTTACACCGAACCTGATACCACGGCTGAGTCTGCATCCAGGTAAAGCCTGCGCCAGGTTGCTGACTTTAGCGATTTAGCCGGCGATGGCCCGCTCGCGGACCAGGTCTCTGGGCAGTGAAAACACCACTTTTTCACGAATGCCAGGCGCTTCGGTAACCACGTCGGCGCCCCATTCCTTCAGCTTTTTGATCACTTCTTCCACCAGCACTTCCGGCGCCGACGCCCCGGCTGTGATGCCGATGCTGGTTTTCTCGTGCAGCCACTCGCGCTGGATCTCCGAGGCATTATCAATCAGGTAGGCCGGGACACCAACCTTTTGCGATATCTCCATCAGCCGGGTCGAGTTGGAACTGTTCTGGGAGCCGACCACCAGAATGATATCGCAAGCCCTGGTCAGCTTCTTCACGGCATCCTGGCGGTTCTGGGTCGCATAACAGATGTCTTCTTTTTTCGGCCCGTCGATTTTCGGAAAACGTTCGCGCAAGGCATCGATGATTTCAGCGGTGTCATCCATGGAGAGCGTGGTCTGGGTAACGAAGGCCAGAAATTCCGGATGCATGATCTCAAGGTTCCAGACATCCTGTACCGATTCCACCAGATACATGCCGCCTGCGTTTTCTTCAACATGATACTGACCCAGGGTGCCTTCAACCTCCGGATGTCCGGCATGGCCAATCAGAATACATTCCTTACCCTCCGCCTGATAATGGCCGACTTCCATATGCACCTTGGTCACCAGTGGACAAATGGCGTCATAAACGCGCAATTTTCTACGGGCCGCCTCCTTGCGCACGCCATTCGACACGCCATGCGCGCTGAAAATCACGGTCGCCTCATCGGGTACTTCATCCAATTCCTCGACGAATACCGCGCCCTTGTTGCGCAAGGTTTCAACGACGTATTTGTTGTGCACGACCTCGTGCCGGACATAGACCGGCGCACCGAAGAGCTCCAGTGCCCGTTCCACGATTTCTATGGCCCGGTCGACACCGGCGCAGAAGCCGCGTGGGTTTGCTAGTGTAATTTGCATATCTCTAAAGTGTCAGTTGTGATTGTTTCAATCGATACATCAATTATAAGACCTTTGCATTTATCCGGTTAACCGCTGCAGAGTCGCAGTCAACATACCGTTGCCGTGTATACCCGTCAACCTTTATCTGATTTACGGGAGTTGACGCTGACCGTGGCCGGGTCAAACCAGAAGGTATCAATGACCAGCATAATCACACCCACCGTTATCGCCGCATCCGCGACATTGAATGCGGGCCATGGATTAAACAGCTTGATGGACAGAAATGGGATGGAGACGTCAAAAAAATCAATTACATATCCATACAAAATACGGTCCAGCAAATTACCTACCGCCCCGCCGAGAATTAAGGCCAGACTGCAACGAAACCAGCGCCGCAACGGCGGCGTACTAAAGAGCCAGAACAGAATGACGCCACTGATAATGGAGGAAAGGCCGATGAAGAACCAGCGCTGCCAGCCGCCGGCATCACGGAGGAAGCTGAAGGCCGCGCCACTATTGTGCACCAGTGTGACATTAAAGCCGGCAAACACCTTGACCGACTCATAGAGTGCCAGTGCATGCGAGATAATATATTTCGTCAACTGGTCAACCGCCAGTATCAGTGCTGATAACCATAACCATTTCAAGGATTCATTACCTCATATAAATTAGGCTGAAGACTGAAGACTGAAGGATTTATTAGCCTTCAGCCTAAACACCTAATCGCCTTCAGCCTAAACCCCTTCAGTCTAAACACCTAATCACCTTCAGCCTTTTCACCTCTCTATGCATATTTCCGTGCTTCTCCTACACCTGCGACGTTCGTTAGGCAGCGGCTGCATAACTCCGGATGGTCGGTATTGCTGCCTACATCCTCGCGGTGGTGCCAGCAACGGATGCATTTACCGTGCGCAGATGCCTGCGCCAGGACCCATAAGCCGTCCAGTCCGCCGGGCACCGCGGCCTCGGCTTTCTCACGGACTGAGCGAACATTGGCATATGAAGTGATACAGACAAAGTGTAATTCATCCGCCAGTCGCAGCAGGCTGTCTTGCAATGCACCGTCGCAATAGATATCCACTTCCGCGTCCAGTGATGAGCCGATGGCGCCGGCGACCCGCAGTTGCTCGAGTTGCTTGCTGACCGCATCGCGCACAGTGATGATATGCTGCCAATGCTCGTCCCGCCGCGGATCCGGTTCGATTTCGACGCCGGTATACCAATCCTCGCAAAACACGGAGGAGCCGCGCCGGCCGGGGATATATTGCCAGATTTCCTCCGCGGTGAAACTCAGGATGGGTGCCAGCCAGCGCACCAGTGCTTCAACCACGTGATACATGACGGTTTGCGCGGAACGGCGCGCATGACTTTGTTTGCGCATGGTATACATGCGGTCCTTGAGTATATCCAGATAGAAACCGCTCAGGGTAACGACGCAAAAATGATGCAGCTTCTGATAAATAAGGTGAAACTGGTAACTGGTGTAGGCGCTGATGATCTCGCGTTGCAATACCCCCGTGTGCTCCAGTACCCAACGGTCCAGATCCAGCAGATCCGCCGTGGCCACACCGTCCCGTTGCGGATCAAAGCCATCGAGATTGGCGAGCAGGTAACGGGCGGTATTGCGGATCTTGCGATAAGCATCGGTCATGCGCTTCAGTATCTCGTCCGACAAACTCATTTCCGCGCGGTAATCCGTGGCGGCTACCCACAGCCGCAGGATATCGGCGCCCAGGGTCTTGGTGACCTGCTGCGGTTCGATGGTATTACCGAGTGACTTCGACATCTTACGGCCTTCCGCATCGATGGTAAAACCGTGGGTCAGCACCCCTTTATAAGGAGCAATGCGGTTGATACCAACGGAAGTCAGCAGGGAAGATTGAAACCAGCCGCGGTGTTGGTCGGACCCTTCCAGATAAAG